>NZ_JBGBPT010000048.1:0-40361 GCF_041106355.1 Streptomyces sp. BF23-19
GACCTCCTCGGAGGGCTGCGGCCCGGCGTCGTTTCACGCGGGGACCGTGCGCCGTGCCGGGACCCAGCAGCGGATGACGTCCCGTACGGACACGATGCCGACGGGTCCGCCGTGCTCCAGCACGATCAGGTGCCGGAAGCCGCCGTGGGCCATCGCCTCGGCGGCTTCCTGCACGGTGGCGTCCGGGGTGCAGAACACGACGTTGTTGGTGGTGTGCGCGCCCACGGACTCCCGGTCCGGGTCGTGGCCCGCGCCGATCGAGTTGAGGATGTCGCGCTCGGTCAGGATGCCGATTCCGCTGTGGTCGGGGTCGAGGACGACGGCCGCGCCGACGCGCCGGCCGGACATCAGGCAGGCCGCCTGTCGGAGGGTGTGTGCGGGTCCGAGGGTGAGGATCACGGTGCTCATGGCGTCACGGACGAGCATGAAGAGAGCCACCTCCTGGGGTGAGTCCCCCCGCCTGGGTGGGTGCGCCCGAGGAGCCGCCTCAAGAGAAACGGTTCACAAGCGCACAAGCGTGGGGAGTATCAGATTCCCACGGACCCGTAGGGCCGACAAGAAGGCGTGCGACGGAGCGCGAACAGCGCCGAGAGCTGTCGCCGGCGGGCTCAGGCGCGCGGGCGCAGCAGGCCCAGCATCTCCTCGTGGAGCAGTCCGTTCGAGGCCGCGGCGTTCCCGCCGTGCACCCCGTCCACCCCGTCGAGGCTGGTGAAACGGCCGCCCGCCTCCTGGACCACGACCGCGATCGCCGCCATGTCCCAGAGGTTGAGCTCCGGCTCCGCGCACAGGTCCAGCGAGCCCTCCGCGACCATCATGTACGGCCAGAAGTCCCCGTAGCCGCGGGTCCGCCAGCACGCCCGGGTCAGGTCCAGGAACCCGGCGAGCCGGCCCTGCTCCTCCCAGCCGCTCAGCGAGGAGTACGCGAACGAGGCGTCGCCCAGCCCGCCCACCTTGGACACGCCGATGGCGGCGGTCTCCCCGAGCGCGCCGCCCGCGTACGCGCCGCCGCCCCGGGTCGCCCACCAGCGGCGGCCCAGCGCCGGCGCGGACACCACGCCGACCACCGGGCGGAACTCGCCGTCGGTGTCCTCGGCCATCAGGGAGATCAGGGTCGCCCAGACCGGGACCCCGCGCACGTAGTTCTTCGTACCGTCGATCGGGTCGACCACCCAGCGGCGCGGACCGCTGCCCTGGAGCCCGTACTCCTCGCCCAGGATGGCGTCGTCCGGCCGGGCGGCGGCGATACCGGCCCGGATGATCTCCTCGGCCGCCTTGTCCGCCTCGCTCACCGGGGTCATGTCCGGCTTCGTCTCGACCAGCAGGTCGAGGGCGCGGAACCGCTCCATCGTGGCGGCGTCCGCCGCGTCGGCGAGTTCGAGGGCAAGGCGCAGGTCATCGTCATACTCGGGCATGCCCGAACAGTATCGAGACTCCCGGAAGCCGACCAACGCTGTCCACGGTGCGGCCAGGGCGCGCCCTTGACAGGATCTGGCGACCCGTCAACTCTGACCGGAGAGAGCCGAACGGGGAGGCGCGGATGCCGGCAGCCCGGGAGTCCTTGCTGGAGGCGGCGGGAGCGGCGCTCTCGGCGCGCCCCTGGCCTCAGGTGCGGATGGTCGACGTGGCCGCCGCCGCCGGGGTGTCCCGGCAGACCCTCTACAACGAGTTCGGCGGCAAGGCGGGCCTGGGCCGCGCCCTGGTCCGCCGCGAGGCCGACCGCTACCTCGACGGGGTGGACCGGGTCCTGTCCGCCCCGGACCGGGCCGCCGAACGGCTCGCCGCCGTCGCGGAGTGGACCGTACGGACGGCCCGAGCCCAGCCCCTCGTACGGGCCCTGCTCACCGGCGCCTGGGACGCGGGCCTGCCCGCGGCGGGCCGCCGGGCACCGGGGCCCGGCGAGTTGGCCCGGGCCGTGCGGGACCGGGCGGCCGCCGCGCTGACGCCGGGGGAGGGCCCGCAGCGCTGCGAACTCGCCGTACGCCTCGCCCTCTCCTACGTGATCGCCCCGGGGGAGGAGCCGGGGCCGGGCGAGCTGCGCGGGCTGCTCAGTGCGCAGACCCGGACAGCTGGAGGCCGATGACGCCCAGGATGACCAGCGAGATCGAGACGAGTTTGAGCGTGGAGACCAGGTCGCCGAGGAAGACCATGCCGTAGATCGCCGTCCCGGCGGCGCCGATGCCCGTCCACACCGCGTACGCCGGGCCCACGTCCAGCTTCTTGAGCGCCAGGGTCAGCAGACCGAAGCTGCCGAGCGCGAAGCAGGCGAAGGCGATGGTCGGCCCCAGCCGGGTGAATCCGTGGGAGAGCTTGAGGCAGACCGCGAAACCGGTCTCCAGGAGTCCGGCGACCACGACCAGCAGCCACGCCATGGCGAATGCCTCCCCGCGTCACGTGACATCGCGTCACTTGGTGCGATTATGCATTTATCCAGACAGGGCCCTCGACAAACGCGGCCGGACCTCCGCCGGACGGTCAGTCGCCCTCGCGGCGCTCGCGCGTCTGCAGCAGTCGGCGCAGCGAATACAGCCGCGCCGGGTCCGCGTGGCCGTCCTCCACCCACTTGTCGAGCGCGCACTCCTGCTCGTCGTGGCTGCACGCGCGCGGGCACCCCTCCGTCCCCGGCACCAGCTCGGGGAAGGCCAGGATCACCCGGGACGGGTCCACGTGGTGCAGGCCGAAGGAGCGCACGCCCGGGGTGTCGATGACCCAGCCTTCGCCGCCCGGCAGTGGCAGCGCGAGTGCCGAAGTCGTGGTGTGCCGGCCGCGGCCGGTCACCGCGTTGACCACTCCGGTGGCGCGCTGGCGGCCCTCGGCGACCAGCGAGTTCACCAGCGTGGTCTTCCCGACGCCCGAGTGGCCGACGAAGGCGGTGATCCGGCCGTTGAGGTGCTCGCGCACCCGGTCGGCCGCGTCGCCCGCCGCGAGCTCCTCGCGGTTGGTCACCACGTACTTCAGGCCGAAGGTCGAGTAGATCTCCAGGATCTTGTCCGCGGAGGTCAGGTCCGACTTGGTGAGCACCAGCAACGGCTCCAGGCCGGCGTCGTACGCCGCCACCAGACAGCGGTCGATCATCCGGGGCCGCGGCTCCGGATCGGCCAGGGCCGTCACGATGGCCAGCTGGTCGGCATTGGCGACGACCACCCGCTCGTACGGGTCGTCGTCGTCGGCGGTGCGCCGCAGGACGGACTTGCGCTCCTCGATCCGCACGATGCGGGCCAGGGTGTCCTTCTTGCCGGACAGGTCACCGACGATCCAGACCCGGTCGCCGACCACCGCCGCCTTGCGGCCCAGTTCTCGGGCCTTCATCGCGTGCACGGAACGGCCCTCGACCAGGCAGGTCAGCCGGCCACGGTCCACCGTGAGGACGAAGCCCTCGGCGGCGTCCTCGTGCTTGGGGCGGATGCTGGTCCGAGGCCGGTTGCCCTTGGGGTTCGGGCGCTGGCGGATGTCGTCCTCGTCGGTGTGCTTGCCGTACCTGCGCATGACGGGCCCTACGCTCCCGCTCCGGGCACCCCGGAGCCATCGGCGTCCCCGGCGAGCATGTCCGTCCACATCTTCGGGAAGTCCGGCAGGGTCTTCGCGGTCGTCGCCACGTTCTCGATCTGCACGCCCTCCACCGCCAGGCCGATCACCGCGCCCGCGGTGGCCATCCGGTGGTCGTCGTACGTGTGGAACACGCCGCCGCGCATCTGGCGCGGCCGGATGCGCAGACCGTCGGCGGTCTCGGTGACATCGCCGCCGAGCCCGTTGATCTCCTTGGTCAGCGCGGCCAGCCGGTCCGTCTCGTGCAGCCGCAGGTGCGCGACACCGCGCAGCACCGACTCGGAGTCGGCCAGGGCCGCCACCGCCGCGATGCCCGGGGTCAGCTCACCGACCTCGCTCAGGTCCACGTCGATGCCGTGGATCTTGCCGGTGCCGGTGAAGACCAGGCCCGCGTCGGTCAGCTCGCAGGAGCCGCCCATCTCGGTGAAGATCCGGCGCAGCGCGTCGCCCGGCTGGGTGGTGCGGCGCGGCCAGTCCGGGACGGTCACCGTGCCGCCGGTGATCAGGGCGGCGGCCAGGAAGGGCTGCGCGTTGGAGAGGTCCGGTTCCACGACCATGTCGCGGCCCAGCAGCGCGCCGGGGGTGACCCGCCACACGTCCTTCTCGCCCCCGGCCTCGGGGGTGTCGACCTGGGCGCCCGCCGCGCGCAGCATCTCCACGGTCATCCGGATGTGCGGCATCGACGGCAGGTTGCCGCCCACGTGCCGGACCTCGACGCCCTGGTTGAAGCGCGGGGCGGAGAGCAGCAGCGCGGAGACGAACTGCGAGGAGTTGCTGGCGTCGATCTCGACCGTGCCGCCCTCCAGCGCCCCGCCGCCCAGGACGGTCATGGGCAGCGCGCCCCGGCCGTCGTCGTCGATGCGGGCGCCGAGGGTACGCAGGGCGCTGATGACCTGGCCCAGCGGGCGCTCGTAGGAACGCGGGTCGCCGTCGAAGCGGATGTCGCCGTCGGCGAGGGTGGCGACCGGCGGCAGGAAGCGCATGACCGTGCCCGCGTTGCCGACGTCCACGGTCGTCGGGCCGTGCAGGGCCGCCGGGATGACCCGCCAGGCCTCGCCTCCCGCGCCGTCACCGGCGGAGCTGGACGAGACGGTCTCCTCGATGCCGACGCCCATCGCGCGCAGCGCGTCGGCCATCAGCTGGGAGTCGCGCGAGCGCAGCGGGCGGCGCACCCAGCCGGGCTCGGCGGCGAGCGCGGCGAGCACGAGGGCCCGGTTGGTGACCGATTTGGATCCCGGCACCGTGACGGTGGCGTGGACGGTCCCATCGGCGAGCGGAGCGGGCCAGAGGGCAGGGAGCGCGGGGGTCTCGGTCATGGCCACCACTTTAGTGGCTTCCCCCGATGCCAGATCTTGATCCCGGCCCCGTCTCAGGGAGCGGTCACAGGGCGAGCAGCCAGCGGGCGCCGCCGATCAGCGAGCACAGCGCGACCACGTGGAAGAAGAGCAGCCACACCACCGGGTGCAGGTGCGTGAGCCGGCCGAGCTGGTCGGCGTCCGAATCGGGCGCCCCGCCGCCCCGGCGCTTGGCTCCCAGCTCGAAGACCGGCCGGACCCCGCCGAACAGCAGGAACCACACCACCAGGTAGGCGAAACCCGCCTGTACCTCGGCCGGGGTCAGCCAGGACACCAGCAGGAAGGTTCCGCCGGTCAGTACCACCGTCAACGCCCCGTACGCGTTGCGGATCATCACCAGCATCACCAGCAGCAGGGCGGTGGCCGCCCACAGCAGCAGCGTGATCCGGTGCGCGGACAGCAGCGCCGCCCCGCCCAGCCCGAGCAGCGAGGGCGCCGTGTACCCGCCCGCGGCCGTCAGGATCATCCCGAGCCCGGTCGGCCGGCCCCGGCTGACGGTGACCCCGCTGGTGTCGGAGTGCAGCCGTATCCCGCTCAGGCGCCGCCCGGTCAGCAGGGCCAGCAGCCCGTGCCCGCCCTCGTGCGCGATGGTGATCGCGTTGCGCGACAGCCGCCACACCGGGTGGGGCCCCACCGCGGCCAGTGCGACCAGACCTGTCGTGATCACCAGCCACAGGTCGGGCGGGGTCTGTATGCCCGTGAGCCGGTCCCACAGACCGGCCGTCGTGCTGCTGTCCATAAGGTGGCGGACTCCTTGCGGTGAGGTGCGGGTGGCATGGCAGTGTGACAGCCATGTGCGGACGGTATGCGGCGGGTCGTAGGCCCGAGGACCTCGTGGAGGCCTTCGGCATCGAGAAATGGGAACCGGAGGAGACCCTGGCCCCCGATTTCAACGTGGCGCCGACGAAGGAGGTCCACGTGGTCCTCGACCGTCCACTCAAAGACGCCTCGCACCCACGTCCGGTTCGCCAGCTGCGCGTCCTGAAATGGGGGCTGGTCCCCTCCTGGGCCCAGAACCCCGACGGCGCCGCCCGGATGATCAACGCTCGGTCGGAGACCCTGCACGAGAAGCCGTCCTTCCGCCGGCCCTTCGCGCAGCGCCGCTGCATCATTCCCGCCGACGGCTACTACGAGTGGGTCACCGCCCACGACGAGCGGCAGCTGGAGGTGGAGGGCAAGAAGAAGCGGGCCCGCAAGCAGCCCTACTTCGTACTCCCCTCCGACGGCTCCGTCTTCGCCATGGCCGGGATATACGAGTTCTGGCGCGACCGGACCCTGCCCGACGAGCACCCGCTCTCCTGGTGGGTCACCTGCTCGGTGATCACCACGGAGGCCGAGTCCGGCCCCCTGGGCGTGGCCCCCGCCGAGGGACCGCGCTCGCTCGCCGACATCCACCCGCGGATGCCGCTGATGCTGCCCCCGGACCGCTGGGACGCCTGGCTGGACCCGGCGAACACCGACACCGAGGGCTCGCTGCGCGAGCTGCTCGCCCCGCCGCCCGGCGGGCTGATGCGGGCCTACCCGGTGTCCACCGCCGTGAGCAGCGTGCGCAACAACGGCCCGGAGCTGCTGACGGAGCTGGCCGCGCCGGAGGAGGGCACCCTCTTCTGACCCGGGCAGGATGGGACGCATGACCACGCGTACCCAGAGCGTCGACACCCCGGCGGGCGAGGCCCGCATCACCTGGCACCGCGCGCCGAAGCCGAGGCTCGTGCTCGCCGTGAGCCACGGCGCCGGCGGCGGCATCGAGGCCCGCGACCTCCAGGCCCTGGCCGCCGCCCTGCCCGCCCGCGGGATCACGGTGGCCCTCGTCGAACAGCCCTGGCGGGTCGCCGGGAAGAAGGTCGCCGCCGCGCCCAAGGTGCTGGACGAGGGATGGCGCGGGCTGTGGCCGGCGCTCGTCGCGCCCGGACTGCCGGTGGTCGCGGGCGGGCGCAGCGCCGGGGCCCGGGTGGCCTGCCGGACCGCCGCCGAGCTGGGCGCCGCCGGAGTGCTGGCGCTGGCCTTCCCGCTGCACCCGCCGGGCCGGCCGGAGAAGTCCCGCGCCGAGGAGCTGACCGGGGCCGGCCGCCCGGCCCTCGTGATCCAGGGCGACCGGGACGCCTTCGGGCGGCCCGAGGAGTTTCCGCCGCCGAGCGCGCGGGACCCGTACGAGCTCGTGGAGGTGGCGCACGCCGATCACGGCTTCGCGGTGCCGAAGAAGGCGGACACCACCCAGCAGGAGGCACTCCTGACGATCACCGAAGCGGTGGGGGAGTGGCTCGGGAGGCTCCCCACGTGAGGACCGCGGGCCGGGGTCGCGGCGAAAGCCGAAAACCCGCCCGGTGCCCGGGAATGCGCCGCCCGCCCCTTCTGTTGTCTCGAATGTCGGAACGTACGGGAACTCGTCGGAGGAGAGGGAGCGCATGACCCAGGTCATCAGCCAGAACCGTCGGCAGGCCGCTGACCTGGACTGGACCGTGTTGCCCGCGCCCAAGCGCAGCTCGCTTCGGGCGGCGGAGGGCCGGGAAGGTCGACTATTCTCCGATTCGAGCGGATCCGCTTTCGGAGCCGCCACGCTGTCGGAGGAGGTGGGTCCTGTCGCTGGGACCGACGAAGGCCACGCGGAGGAGACGACCCTGGAGCGCAACGCGCGCTTCGAACGGGACGCCCTCGGCTACCTCGACCAGATGTACTCGGCCGCGCTGCGCATGACGCGCAATCCGGCCGACGCCGAGGACCTGGTCCAGGAGACGTACGCGAAGGCGTACGCGTCCTTCCACCAGTTCCGCGAGGGCACCAACCTGAAGGCGTGGCTGTACCGCATCCTGACCAACACCTTCATCAACTCCTACCGCAAGAAGCAGCGTGAGCCCCAGCGCAGCGCCGCGGAGGAGATCGAGGACTGGCAGCTGGCGCGCGCCGAGTCGCACATGTCGACCGGACTGCGTTCCGCCGAGTCGCAGGCGCTCGACCACCTGCCGGATTCCGATGTGAAGGAAGCCCTGCAGGCCATTCCGGAGGAGTTCCGCATCGCGGTCTACCTTGCCGACGTAGAGGGCTTTGCGTACAAGGAGATCGCGGACATCATGGGTACACCCATCGGTACGGTCATGTCGCGACTGCACCGTGGCCGCCGTCAACTCCGCGGAATGCTGGAGGACTATGCCCGTGAGCGCGGGCTGGTTCCCGCGGGCGCGGGAGAGTCGAACGACCGGAAAGGCTCGGGCTCATGAGTTGCGGAGAGCCGCACGAGACAGAGTGCTCTGAGGTCCTGGATCACCTGTACGAGTTTCTCGACCAGGAGATGCCGGACAGTGACTGCACGAAGTTCGAGACGCACTTCGGCGAGTGCAATCCCTGCCTGGAGAAGTACGGGCTGGAACAGGCCGTGAAGAAGCTCGTGAAGCGCTGCTGCGGGTCGGACGACGTGCCGACCGACCTGCGGTCGAAGGTGATGGGCCGGATCGAACTGATCAGGTCCGGTCAGGCGGTGCCCGACCACGATGTCACCGCCGACAATCCCGCTCCCGGCTGACCCGGTCGTCGACCGGTCGGACGATTGAACAGCCGCCCCCGGAAGAGCACTTCATTCACCCGAATGTGCTAATCCGGGGGCGTCCGCATGGCCCAATGCGGAAATGTGGCCCACCTCGCTCCGGGCCCCACCTATTCTCCCCATTCGGTGCTGGTTCGATACGGCGACCGGTGTGCACGGCACAGGGGAGGAGAGCGCCATGCGGGCACTTCCGCCGGGGGCGCGCGCATACGTCCTGTGCGCCGTTCTCGCGGCCGCCGCGTGCGTCACCCCCGCCCTCACGGATTCCGGTACGCCCTGGACGGCCGTCCTCCTGCTCGCCGTGCTCTACCTCGGCTGCGAACTCCTGAAGGTCCGCCCGCTGCTGGGCCGCCGGGTGCCCGAGGGCATCGGCTCCTTCTTCCCCGTGGTGCTCGCCGCCGTCCTCCTGCTGCCGCCCGCCGCCGCAGCGCTCGTCGCGCTGCCCGGGGGACTCGCGGGGACCGCCGGCCGGCGGCCCGCCCGGGTGCGCCGCGTGTGGCACGGCGCGCAGCAGGCGACAGCCGCCTGGGTCGCGGGCCGGACCTACGGGCTGCTGCACGGCCCGGCCACCCTCGGCGGCGGGCCCGCCACCGGCTCGGGGCCGCCCGCGGGACCGGCCGACTTCCCCTCCGCGCTGCTCCCCGCGACGGCCGCGGCCGTCGCCTTCTGCCTGGTGCTCACCGTCCTCGACGGCGGCATCCTGGTCGCCGCCGAACGCCGACCGGCCGCCACCGCCTGGCGCGGGCTCCTGTCCTCCTCCCTCGCCCCGCACTGCGTCCACGGCCTCGCAGGCCTGATGATGGCCGTCATGTGGCGCAGCGCCTACGGGCCCCCGGCCGCACTGCTCGTCCTGCTGCCGATGTACATCTCCTGCTGGGTCTTCGCCCAGTACCACCGGGAACGCGCCGCCCACCAGGCCACCATCCGCGCCCTCGTCCAGGCCGTCGACATCAAGGACCGCTACACGCGCGGCCACAGCGAACGGGTCGGCCAGGCCTCCACGATGATCGCCCGGGAGCTGGGCATGACCGAGGACCGGCTGGAGACGGTGCGCATCGCCGGGATCCTGCACGACGTCGGCAAACTCGGCGTCCCCACCCGGCTGCTGCGCAAGGACGGTCCGCTCACCCCGCAGGAGCGCCGGATCATCGAGCTGCACCCCGAGTACGGGCACGAGATGGTGCGCGGCATCGGCTTCCTCGGCGAGGCCCGGTCCGCGATCCTGCACCACCACGAGCGGGTCGACGGTTCCGGCTATCCGTACGGGCTGACCGGCGAGCAGATCCCGGTACTGGCCCGGGTGGTGGCGGTGGCCGACGCCTTCGACGCGATGACCTCGACCCGCTCGTACAGCCGGGCCCGGCCGGTGCCGGTCGCCCTCGCGGAGCTGGAACGGTGCGCGGGGGCGCAGTTCGACCCGTCGATGGTGCGTGCGCTGGTCGACGCGATCGGCCGGACCGGCTGGCACCCGGTGGTGACCTCGGACGAGGACCTCCAGGTGATCCCGGCCGGGGCCGCCGCCGCGGGGATGCCGGGGCCGGTACCCGGACCTGGACCGGGCCCGCGGCCGTCGGCCCTGGCCGCGATGCCGGAGCAGGGCTCCCGTACGGCCGCACCGGCCCCACAACCCGGCAGGGTCCCCGCGGTTCCCGGCCCGGCCGGCGGGTCCGGCCCGGACGCCGACGCCGGCGGGGCGGGCGGATGAGGGCCCCCGCCGCCTGGACCGTACGCGGGGCCGCCGGGGTGCTCACCGGCGCCGCGCTCGGCCACACCCTGTGGAACGGCGTCGCCGAGCCCGGCGCCGCCCTGGCCTTCGCCACCCTGATCACCGTCGGGGAGCTCGCCCGCCGGGACCGCCGGGACCCCCTCGGACGGCACCCCGCACCGCTCGGCTCCGCCGGAGCCCTCGCCTACGCCCTGCTCGGCCAGAGCGCCGGGCAGCCCACCCACCACGGGGTGCTGCAGACCGTCGCGGTCGTCGTCGCCGCCGTCCTCGCCGGGATCGTCCCGCACATCGCCCGCGGCCGGGGTCCCGCCCTCGACCACCTGTCCCGCCGGGTGCTCACGGTCGCCTTCGCCGCCGCCTGTTTCCAGCCGCTCTACAACTCGGGTCGGCTGGAGCAGCGGGTGGGCCAGGGCCCGTACCTCGTCGGCTTCCTGCTCTTCCTGCTCGGCCTCACCGCCCTGTGCGACGCCGTGCTCGCCGCCGCGCTCGCCGGGGCCCGGACCGGCCGGCCCTACGGTCCGGCGCTGCGCGACGAACTGCGCGCCCAGCTCGGCATCGGCTCGGCGATCTGCGCCACCGGGGTCGTGATGGCGCTCGGCACGGCCGTCGCGGGCCTGTGGGCCCTGCCCGTCTTCAGCGTGCCCCTGCTGCTGACCCAGCTGTCCTTCCACCGGATCACCGCGATCCGCACCACCTACCGCCAGACCATCACCTCCCTCGCCCGCGCCACCGAGATCGCCGGCTGCACCCGCCCGGGCCACTCCCGCCGGGTGGCCGCCCTGAGCTGTGCCGTCGGCCGGGAGCTGGGCCTGTCGGAGCGGGAGCTCACCGTGCTGGAGTACGCCGCCCTGATGCACGACATCGGGCAGCTCTCCCTCGTCGACCCGGTTCCGGACGGAGCCACGGCCGGGCTGCCCGACGGCGAGGCCCGCCGGATCGCCGAGCTGGGCGGGGAGGTGGCCCGCCAGACCGGGGTGCCCGCCGAGGTCGCCGTGGTGGTGGAGCGGCAGGCGGATCCGTACCGGGAACAGCCCACCGCGGCCCGGATCGTGCGTACGGTGAATGCGTACGACGATCTGGTCGGCGGGAGTCGTCACCCGGGTGGCTCACTGGCCGCCCTGGAGCGGCTCCGCCTGGGCACCGGGCACGATTACCAGCCGGAGGTCGTGGAGTGCCTGGCAAGGGTTCTGGCCAGGGGCGGACGTGACAGAGTGGTGCCCGTCCCACCTGGGTAACCCATGGGTAATGAGCGGCCGTCCGAGTGGGCATGGTTGGATGCCAGTAAGAGGGACCGTAGGAGTGTCCGCAAGGCTGCACCGTTGTTCCCCAGCGACCGCTGGGAGGTGCCCCCAGGCAGGCGGGAATCGTGAGGATCTTCGGGAAGGTACGGCATCGGCCCTCCGCCTCGTGGCGGCAGGCCACCGACCGCGCGTTCACGCTGATCGGCGACGGGCGGTACGAGGACGCGGGCGCGCTCCTGACGAGAGCGGCGGACCTGGAGCCCTGGCTGTCCGAGTCCTGGTTCAATCTGGCCCTGCTGCACAAGTTCCGGCACGACTGGGAGCAGGCGCGGGCCGCCGGACTGCGCGCCGTGGCCCTGCTGGACCGGGAGACCGGCGCCCCGGACTGGTGGAACGTCGGGATCGCCGCCACCGCGTTGCAGGACTGGCCGCTGGCCCGGCGGGCCTGGCAGGCGTACGGGCTGAAGGTGCCCGGGGACGCCGCCGGGGCGGGCGAGCCGGTCGGGATGGAGCTGGGCAGCGCCGCGGTGCGGCTGTCGCCCGAGGGCGAGGCCGAGGTGGTCTGGGGCCGTCGGCTGGACCCGGCCCGGCTGGAGGTCCTGTCGATCCCGCTGCCCTCCTCGGGGCGGCGCTGGGGCGAGGTCGTGCTCCACGACGGGGTTCCGCACGGAGAGCGGGTGACCGCGGCCGGCCCCTCGTACCCCGTGTTCGACGAGATCGAGCTGTGGGCGCCGTCCCCGGTGCCGACCTGGGTGGTGCTGCTGGAGGCGGCCACCGAGGCGGACCGCGACGCGCTGGAGCAGTTGGCCTCGGACGCCGGATTCGCCGCCGAGGACTGGTCCTCGTCGGTGCGGCTGCTGTGCCGGACCTGCTCGGAGAGCGAGATGCCGAGCGACGAGGGCGACGGTGAGCAGCACCTCGATCCGCACGACCACAGCGAGCCCGGACACCCCGGACCGCTCGGGCACCGTACGGCCGGCTCGGGCTCCCTGTGGGTCCCCGAGCGCGAATGCGGGATCGCGGCACCGGCCGGTCTGGTGCGCGGACTGCTCGACGGCTGGGTCGCGGACAGCCCGGGCACGCGCGAGTGGCGGGATCTCGAAGAAGTCTGCTGACCCGGGGCCGTAGGCTGTACGGGCACATCGGTGGCCACCACGACCATCGATGACCGGGACTTACGGAAGGCGTACGGCGGACATGGCGCAGCAGGAGAACGAGGTTGTCGAGAGCGTGAACGACGGGTACGTCGTGGACACCGAGGACTGTGAGGCGCGTGAGCTCGCCCACCGTCAGCGCGGCACGGCCCGTCCGATCACCGTGGTCGGCAACCCGGTCCTGCACCGGGAGTGCAAGGACGTCACCGAGTTCGGCGACGAGCTGGCGCAGCTGATCGACGACATGTTCGCCAGCCAGAAGGCCGCCGAGGGCGTGGGCCTGGCCGCGAACCAGATCGGCGTGGACGCCAAGGTCTTCGTCTACGACTGCCCGGACGACGACGGCAAGCGGCACACCGGTGTCGTGGTCAACCCGAAGCTGATCGAGCTGCCGGCCGCCGCCCGTGTGCTGGACGACTCCAACGAGGGCTGCCTGTCGGTCCCGACGGCGTACGCCTCGCTGGCCCGCCCGGACTACGCCGAGGTCGAGGGCCAGGACGCGCAGGGCAACCCGATCAAGGTGCGCGGCACCGGCTACTTCGCCCGCTGCCTGCAGCACGAGACCGACCACCTGTACGGCTACCTCTACATCGACCGCCTCTCGAAGCGGGACCGCAAGGACGCCCTGCGGCAGATGGACGAGGGCACCCCGCGCTACGAGACCGTCCCCAACGCCTGATCCGGAAGGGACAGCCCTCAGGCGGCCTGCGGGCCCCGGAAGGCGCGCCGGAACGAGTTCGGCGTGGTGCCCAGGGTCCGCAGGAAGTGGTGGCGCAGGGCGGCCGCGTTGCCGAAGCCGCAGCGGCCGGCGATCGCGTCCACCGTCTCGCCGGTCGACTCCAGCAGCTCCTGCGCCAGCAGGACCCGCTGGCGCAGCACCCACTTGTACGGGGTGGTGCCGGTCTCCTGGAGGAAGCGGCGGGCGAAGGTCCGCGGGGACATGTGCGCGCGCTCCGCGAGCTGCTCGACGGTGATCTCCTCGCCCAGGTGGCGAGCCATCCACTCGATCACCTCGCCCACCGTGTCGCAGGCCGTGCGCGGCAGCGGCCGCTGGATGAACTGGGCCTGCCCGCCGTCCCGGTGCGGCGGTACGACCATGCGGCGCGCGATGATGTTGGCCACCTCGGCCCCGTGCTCCTGGCGGACCACGTGCAGGCAGGCGTCGATGCCCGAGGCCGTGCCGGCGGCGGTGATCACCGGGCCCTCGTCGACGTAGAGCACGTCCGGGTCGACGACCGCCCGCGGGAAGCGCCGGGTCAGGGCCGCGGCGTGCATCCAGTGCGTGGTGCACCGGCGGCCGTCCAGCAGTCCGGCGGCGCCGAGGATGTAGGCCCCGCTGCACACGCTGAGGACCCGCGCCCCTCGCTCCACGGCCCGGCGCAGGGCCGCGAGCAGGGGCTCGGGGTAGATGCGTACGCCCGCGTCATTGGCGGCGGGCAGGCAGATCAGATCGGCCTCCTCCAGCCGCTCCAGCCCGTGTGCGGGGGTGATGCCGAAGGCGCCCCCGCCCACGGTCAGCGGCCCCTCCTCCGCCGCGCAGACGGCGAAGTCGTACACCGGTACGCCCATGTCACTGCGATCGATTCCGAACACCTCGCAGAAGATCCCCAGCTCGAAGGGGGCGACTCCGTCGACGAGGGCCACGGCCACGTTGGTCAGCATGACCCCAGTGTGGCAGTAATTCGGTCTTCTATGACAGTACTGCCACTGTCGATCATGGGCGATCAGGCGGACAGTAGAGCTATGACCACCTTCGTGAGTTACCTCGTCGTCCTCGCCATCGCCGCCCTCGTGCTCGGGCCCAGCCTCTACGGGATCCTGCGCGACCGGCGGATCGACCAGCAGATCCGGGCCGTCGCGACCCGGCTGGTGTGGCTGCCCCGCCAGCGCGCGGGCGGCCTCCCGCCCACCCCGCGCCGGCGCGCCTTCCGGCCCGCCGCCCGGCGGTACTGGGGCCCCATCGCCCACTGAGCCACCGGGGAACGCGAGAAGCCGGGACACGGAAACCTCCGCATCCCGGCTCCCCGGTCGGTCACTCCCCGGAACTCCTGGAAGTCGTAGAACCCCTGGAACCCCTAGAAGTCCTCGTCCAGGTCGACCGTGCCCTCGACCGCGACCTGGTAGGCCGACGGACGGCGCTCGAAGAAGTTCGTCAGCTCCTGCACGCCCTGCAGCTCCATGAAGGAGAACGGGTTCTGCGAGCCGTACACCGGCGGGAACCCGAGACGGACCAGACGCTGGTCCGCGACGCACTCCAGGTACTCGCGCATCGACTCGGTGTTCATGCCCGGCAGGCCGTCACCGCACAGGTCGCGGCCGAACTGCAGCTCCGCCTCCACGGCCTCCTTGAGCATGTCGGTGACCTGCTGCTGGAGAGCGTCGTCGAAGAGCTCCGGCTCCTCCTTGCGGACCGTGTCCACGACCTCGAACGCGAAGTTCATGTGCATGGTCTCGTCACGGAACACCCAGTTGGTGCCGGTGGCCAGGCCGTGCAGCAGACCGCGCGAGCGGAACCAGTACACGTAGGCGAAGGCGCCGTAGAAGAACAGGCCCTCGATGCACGCCGCGAAGCAGATCAGGTTCAGCAGGAAGCGGCGGCGGTCGGCTGCCGTCTCCAGCCGGTCGATCTTCTCGACCGAGTCCATCCACTTGAAGCAGAACTGCGCCTTCTCGCGGATGGAGGGGATCTCCTCGACCGCGTCGAAGGCGGCCGCGCGGTCGTCCGGGTCGGGCAGGTAGGTGTCGAGCAGCGTCAGATAGAACTGGACGTGCACGGCCTCCTCGAACAGCTGGCGCGACAGGTACAGGCGCGCCTCCGGGGAGTTGATGTGCTTGTAGAGCGTCAGCACCAGGTTGTTCGAGACGATCGAGTCGCCGGTCGCGAAGAACGCGACCAGTCGGCCGATCATGTGCTGCTCGGAGGGCGTCAGCTTCGCGAGGTCCGCGACGTCCGAGTGGAGGTCGACCTCCTCGACGGTCCAGGTGTTCTTGATCGCGTCCCGGTAGCGCTCGTAGAAGTCCGGGTAGCGCATCGGACGGAGCGTGAGCTCGAAGCCCGGGTCCAGGAGGTTCTTGGTGTCGTTGGAGCTCATTACTGGCAGGCCTCGCAGGACTCGGGGTTCTCAAGGGAGCAGGCCAGCGCCTCGGCGTCGGCGACCGCCTGCGGCAGCTCGACGGGGGTGGCCGCCTGTGCGGCGCGGGCGATCTTCGTCGCCGGGCGCGAGCGCAGGTAGTAGGTGGTCTTCAGCCCCTGCTTCCAGGCGTACGCGTACATCGAGCTGAGCTTGCCGATGGTGGGCGTCTCCAGGAACAGGTTCAGCGACTGCGACTGGTCCAGGAACGGCGTACGGGCCGCCGCCATGTCGATCAGACCGCGCTGCGGGATCTCCCACGCCGTGCGGTACAGCTCGCGGACCTCGGCCGGGATCCAGCCGAAGCCCTGGACCGAGCCGGAGGAGTCGCGCAGCGCCTCGCGGGTCTGGGCGTCCCACACGCCGAGCTGCTTCAGCTCCTCCACCAGGTAGCCGTTCACCTGGAGGAACTCACCGCTGAGCGTCTCGCGCTTGAACAGGTTGGAGACCTGCGGCTCGATGCACTCGTACACGCCGGCGATCGAGGCGATCGTCGCCGTCGGGGCGATGGCGAGGAGCAGGGAGTTGCGCATGCCGGTCTCGGCGACGCGGGCGCGCAGCGCGTCCCAGCGCTCCGGCCAGTTCAGCTCGACGTCGTAGTGGTCCGGGTGCAGGACACCACGGGCGGTACGGGTCTGCTCCCAGGCCGGCAGCGCGCCGCTGCGCTCGGCGAGGTCGCAGGAGGCCTCGTAGGCGGCCAGCATGATGCGCTCGGAGAGCTTGGTGGACAGCGCCTTCGCCTCGGGGGAGTCGAAGGGCAGCTTCAGCTTGAAGAAGACGTCCTGGAGGCCCATCGCGCCCAGGCCCACCGGACGCCAGCGGGCGTTGGAGCGGCCGGCCTGCTCGGTCGGGTAGAAGTTGATGTCCACCACGCGGTCGAGGAAGGTGACGGCGGTGCGGACGGTCTCGTCGATCCGCTCCCAGTCGATCTCGCGACCGTTCGCGGTGTCGATGACGAACGCGCCCAGGTTGACCGAGCCGAGGTTGCAGACGGCCGTCTCGCCGTCGTTGGTGACCTCGATGATCTCGGTGCACAGGTTCGAGGAGTGCACGACGGTGCCCGGCTCGGCGGTCTGGTTCGCCGTGCGGTTGGAGGCGTCCTTGAAGGTCATCCAGCCCTGGCCGGTCTGCGCGAGGGTGCGCATCATCCGGCCGTACAGGTCGCGGGCGGGCATGGTCTTGCGGGCCAGGCCGTCCGCCTCGGCCTTGCGGTAGGCGGCGTCGAACTCGTCGCCCCACAGGTCGACCAGCTCGGGCACGTCGGCCGGGGAGAACAGCGACCAGTCGGCGTCGGCGTTCACGCGGCGCATGAACTCGTCCGGCACCCAGTGGGCGAGGTTCAGGTTGTGCGTACGGCGCTGGTCCTCACCGGTGTTGTCGCGGAGCTCCAGGAACTCCTCGATGTCCGCGTGCCAGGTCTCCAGGTAGACGGCGGCGGCGCCCTTGCGGCGGCCACCCTGGTTCACGGCGGCGACGGAGGCGTCGAGGGTCTTCAGGAACGGCACGATGCCGTTGGAGTGGCCGTTGGTGCCGCGGATCAGGGAACCGCGGGCGCGGATGCGGGAGTACGAGAGGCCGATGCCGCCGGCGTGCTTGGAGAGACGGGCCACCTGGTGGTAGCGGTCGTAGATCGAGTCGAGTTCGTCCAGCGGGGAGTCCAGCAGGTAGCAGGAGGACATCTGCGGGTGCCGGGTGCCGGAGTTGAAGAGCGTCGGGGAGGACGGCAGGTAGTCCAGACGGCTCATCAGCCGGTACAGCGAGGCCACTTCCTCGACGGCCTGGACGCTCTCGTCGGCGGCCAGACCGCACGCCACGCGCAGCATGAAGTACTGCGGGGTCTCGATGACCTGACGGGTGATCGGGTGGCGCAGCAGGTAGCGGCTGTGCAGGGTGCGCAGGCCGAAGAAGCCGAAGCGGTCGTCGGCGCCCTCGGCGAGGGTCAGTTCGACGAGGGAGTCGAGCCGGCTCGCGTGCGTACGGACGAACTCGGCCGTGCGGTCCGCGATGAGGCCCTCGCGGTGGCCGACCTCGACGGAGGCCGAGAAGGAGGTGGAGCCCTGGCTCGCGGCCTCGTCGCGCACGGCCAGCGTCAGCAGGCGGGCGGCGAGCCGGGAGTAGGCCGGGTCCTCGGAGATCAGACCGGCGGCGGCCTCGGTGGCCAGCCCGCGCAGTTCGGCGTCGTCGGCGGCGGAGCTGCGGCCGCGCAGTGCGGAGGCCGCGACCCGGCCGGGGTCGGTGTCGGGGAGGTCCGCCGTAAGTTCGGTGAGGGTACGCAGCAGCGTGGCCCCCGGGCCCTCGGTGTTGTCGCCAGAAGTGGACTCGGCGCGCGGTGCGGAAGGCGCGATGGTCACGGCGGGAGCTCTCCCTCGCTCGGCCCGGTCATCGGCGGGGCGGGGCGCGAGCGGGCGCATGCGGGCGCAACGAGAACGCGTACCCCACATGGCGTCCACCGGCCCAACCGCGAGGCCCGGACGAATCGGCACCCGGTTCGGTCGAGCCGGGCGCGCTGACGGCAGGTCATCGGACTTGGTGTCCGGTAGCCGGACACTTCATACCGTTGCGGGACAGTTCCGGATTCGCACCGGATTCCCCTGCGGCGACAGCAGGCATGAGCATACATGTGGGGGCGGCCCTCTGCGGTAACCCCCACATGTAGTGTCGGCGTGGCTACAGCTTGAGCCGGTAAGTGAGGAGTGTCAGGCCTTCGATCGGCGCCCAGTCCCGCTCCGGCGTGCGTACGAAGCCCAGTCGCGCGTAGATCCGATGGGCCCCGGCCATGCTGCGTTGGGTGGAGAGAACCAGGCCGGTCACCCCCTCCAGAGCCCTCGCCCGCTCCACGCAGGCCCGCACCAGAGCCTCGCCGGCGCCCTGGCCGCGCGCCTCGTGGGCCACCGCGAGCATCCGGAACTCGGCCTCGTCCGGAGCCGAGATGTCGGCGAGCGGACTGCCCGGAGCGGCGAAGGTCACACCGCCCAGCAGCCGTTCGTCCCGCACGGCGACGAGCACCTCGCCCTCGGCGGCCCGACCGGCCACGTCGCGCAGCACATTCAGGTAGTGGTCGTCCTCGTTGAAGTCCAGATGCCCGTCGGCGAGGTAGGCCCGCGCCGTGATCTCACCCAGCTCCACGTACTCGGCGGGCCGCACCGCCCTGATCACCATGTCCATGCGGTCGAGTGTGCAGGACGGGCGGCGACGGGCGGGCGCCGAACGTACGAAGGCCCCGCCGCGGGGAGCGGCGGGGCCTTCGGCGTGCGGGGTGGTTCAGCAGCAGCGGAAGCCCTCGCGGGGGTCCGCCTCGCGGGCGTCCGTACGGGCGCGTTCGAAGGCGCGGCGGGTCAGGACCTCCGCGTCCGGGTCGTGGGAGCGGGTGTGGGCCACGTACCGGTCGTACGCGGCCTCCCCCGAGAACTCCCGTACGTAGAAGCGCGCCTTCGCCAGCGCGCTGCGCACGCTCATCAGGCCACCGGCTCCGTGACGTGTCCGCCGCCCGCCTCCGGACCCGCCGCGGCGAGCTCCGCCCGCTCCTCGGCGGTCGCGATCAGCCCGGCCGGGGCGACGATCTTCGACTCCGTCCACGGGGTCTCGGAGAGGGTCGCCGACCCCGGGTCGCGGACGGCCTTGAGGCAGGTCCGGGCCGCGTCCGCGAGGACCACGATGATCAGGAGGGCGAAGAGGGCGCACAGGACGCCGTCGACCGTGGCGTTGGTGACCACGGTGTGCATGTCGTCCATGTTCTTGGCGGGCGCCAGGACCTTGTCGGCGTCGATTCCGGCCTGGTACTTGTCGCGCTGGGCGAAGAACCCGACCTTCACGTCCTCGGAGAAGATCTTCTGGTAGCTCGCGGTGAGCGTCACCGTGGCGTCCCAGACCAGCGGAACGCCCGTCACCCAGGCCCACCGGAGCCGGCCGGACTTGATCAGCAGCGTGGTGCAGACGGCCAGCGCGACCGCGGCGAGGAGCTGGTTGGCGATGCCGAAGAGCGGGAAGAGCTGGTTGATGCCGCCGAGCGGGTCCTTGATGCCGACCCACAGGAAGTAGCCCCAGCCGGCGACGACGATCGCGCTCGCGAACCACACGCCGGGCTTCCAGCTGACGTCCTTGAAGGACTTGTGCACGTTGCCGAGGGTGTCCTGGAGCATGAACCGGCCCACGCGGGTGCCCGCGTCGAGCGTCGTCAGGATGAAGAGCGCCTCGAACATGATGGCGAAGTGATACCAGAACGCCTTCATGCCGGCGCCGCCGACCACGGCGGAGAAGATTTCCGACATTCCGAGTGCGAAGGTCGGCGCACCGCCCGTGCGCGAGAGCAGGCTGGCTTCCTCGACGTCCTTGGCGGCCTGGGCGAGCGCCTCGGGGGAGATGGCGAAACCGAAGTTGGTCACGGCCTGGGAGGCGGACTCGACCGTGGTGCCGATGACCCCGCCGGGGGAGTTGACGGCGAAGAAGAGGCCGGGCTCGATGATGCAGGCCGCGATGATCGCCATGACGGCGACGAAGGACTCGGTCAGCATGGCGCCGTAGCCGATCATGCGGACCTGGGTCTCCTTCTGGATCATCTTCGGGGTGGTTCCCGAGGAGACCAGGGCGTGGAAGCCGGAGAGCGCGCCACAGGCGATGGTGATGAAGACGAAGGGGAACATCGACCCGGCGAAGACCGGTCCGTCGCCGCGGGCCGCGAAGTCGGTGATCGAGGGCATCTTCAGGGTGGGCATCGCGATGACCACGCCGATGGCGAGGAGCGCGATCGTGCCGACCTTCATGAAGGTGGAGAGGTAGTCGCGGGGTGCGAGCAGCATCCACACCGGCAGCACCGATGCCAGGAAGCCGTACACCACCATCCAGATGACCAGCGTCTCCTTCTCCAGGGTGAAGGTGTCCGCGAAGGAGGACTCGGCGACCCAGCCGCCCGCGACGATGGCGAGCAGCAGCAGCGCGACGCCGATGACGGAGACCTCGGTGACCCGGCCCGGTCGCAGGACGCGCAGGTAGAAGCCCATGAAGACGGCGATCGGGATGGTCATGCCGATGGAGAAGACGCCCCAGGGCGAGTGCGCCAGGGCGTTGACGATGACGAGGGCCAGGACCGCCAGCAGGATGATCATGATGGCGAACACGGCGATCAGGGCGGCGGCCCCGCCGACGGGGCCGATCTCGTCCCGGGCCATCTGGCCGAGCGAACGCCCGTCGCGGCGGGTGGAGAAGAACAGCGTGACCATGTCCTGGACGGCCCCGGCGAAGATGACGCCGGCGACGATCCAGATGGTGCCCGGCAGATAGCCCATCTGCGCGGCGAGTACGGGTCCGACGAGCGGGCCGGCGCCGGCGACGGCCGCGAAGTGGTGACCGAAGAGCACCCGGCGGTCGGTGGGGTGGAAGTCGACACCGTTGTCAAGGCGTTCGGCGGGGGTGGCCCGGCTGGCGTCCACCTTCAGTACGCGGTCCGCGATGAAGCGCGCGTAGAAGCGGTAGGCGATCGCGTACGAGCCCAGCGCGGCGGCGAGCAGCCAGGCGGCGGAGATCTCCTCGCCGCGCGAGAGCGCGAGCACGCCCCAGCCGATGGCGCCGACGAGTCCGACGAGCACCCACGCGGCGATGGACCGGGGAGAAGGCGAGCCCGATGTACTGCCCGGACTCGCCGCGTCCCGTTCTGTCCCTGTTGCTTCCGGTTCAGGCATGACCTCGTCCCCTCGTCGATCATCTGCGTAAGCGCAGGGAATCTACGGGGGATTGCCCGCTGGGCGTAAGACCCCGTCCGTATTCCGGTATGTGAAGGAATCGGGGACACGGGGTCCGACGGGCCAGGTCGGGCGGGGCGGGACGGGCGAGGTCAGACGGCGGGGCGCTTGAGCCTGGCGACGAACTTGTACCGGTCGCCGCGGTACACCGACCGCACCCACTCCACCGGTTCGCCGTCGGCGTCCAGGGAGTGCCGGGAGAGCATCAGCATCGGCAGCCCGACGTCGGTGCCGAGCAGGCCGGCCTCGCGCGGGGTGGCCAGCGAGGTCTCGATGGTCTCCTCGGCCTCGGCCAGGTGCACGTCGTAGACCTCGGCGAGTGCCGTGTAGAGGGAGGTGTACTTGGCGAGCGAACGGCGCAGCGCGGGGAAGCGCTTGGCCGACAGGTGCGTGGTCTCGATGGCCATCGGCTCACCGCTGGCCAGGCGCAACCGCTCGATGCGCAGCACCCGTCCGCCGGTGGTGATCTTGAGCAGTCCGGCGAGGGTGTCGTCGGCCGTCACGTAGCCGATGTCGAGGAGCTGGGACGTCGGTTCCAGTCCCTGGGCCCGCATGTCCTCCGTGTACGAGGTCAGTTGCAGCGCCTGGGAGACCTTGGGCTTGGCGACGAAGGTGCCTTTGCCCTGGATTCGCTCCAGTCGCCCTTCTACGACCAGTTCCTGGAGGGCCTGCCGGACGGTGGTCCGCGAGGTGTCGAATTCGGCCGCGAGCGTGCGCTCCGGCGGCACCGGGGTGCCGGGCGGCAGCGTCTCGGTCATGTCGAGCAAGTGCCGCTTGAGTCGGTAGTACTTGGGAACACGTGCCGTGCGGGTGACTGCCCCGCCGTCCGGCTCCGTGGTCGCCCCTTCGGTGGCCATCGCCGCCCGCCTTCCCGACTCCAGTTTCGCTGCCGTCACCGGCTCCTCCGATATGTGCGGTCACATCGTGACACGAGTGGGGGGACAGGCCTTCTCTCTCCCCAGGTGTCGGTCCGATAACGGACCGGGCACCCGCTCATTAGACCCTTGACACCCCTAAAGGTCTAGGCCAAGCTCCAGCTACTGGTCTAAACCAATATGGATCAGATCCCGGCCCCACGGCAGTACTTCGCGTATGTCACCGCGGCGGGCGAGGGAAGTGCAGGCAGGCATCCCTGAGGAGGGTGGCGTGAAGCGCAAGCTCATCGCGGCGGTCAGTGTCGCGGGCATGATGGTCGGAGTCGCGGCGTGCGGCAACGGCAGCGACGACAAGGCGAAGACCGACGCGGGTGGCGCCAAGGAGATCACCGTCTGGGTGATGGACGGCTCCGCTCCCAAGGCCTGGATCGACGAGGTCAACAAGGAGTTCTCGGCCAAGCACCCCGGTGTCACGGTCAAGGTCGAAGAGCAGAAGTGGACCGGCATCCAGGAGAAGGTCACCACGGCCCTCTCCGAGAACAACCCGCCGGACGTCCTCGAGCTCGGCAACACGCAGACCGCCGGCTACGCGGTCACCGGCGGTCTCGCCGACCTGACCAAGGACAAGGCCGCTCTCGGCGCCGACGCCTGGCAGAAGAGCATGCTCGCCTCGGCCGAGATCGACGGCAAGCTCTACTCCGCTCCGTGGTACGCCGCCAACCGCGTCGTCGTCTACGACAAGAAGGCGTACGAGAAGGCCGGCGTGACCCCGCCGAAGACCCGCGACGAGTGGATCGCCGGTCTGGAGAAGCTGAAGGCGGCCGACCCGGCCTCGCAGCCGATCTACCTGCCCGGCCAGAGCTGGTACGTCCTCGCCGGCTTCGTCTGGGACGAGGGCGGCGACCTCGCCGTCAAGGACGGCGCCAAGTGGAAGGGTGGCCTCGCCACCCCCCAGGCCGCTTCCGCGATGGACTTCTACAAGAAGCTCCAGTCCTTCTCCACCGCCCCCAAGGACAAGGACGAGGCGACCCCGCAGCAGTCCACCGACATCGTTCCCAAGGGTGGCGTCGCCTCCTGGATCGGTCTCGGCTGGGAGGCCACCGGTGCCGAGAAGGCGCTGAAGGAGGCGGGCAAGGAGGCCGACTTCGGCTACTTCCCGATCCCGGGCAAGACCGCGGACAAGACCGGCACCGTCTTCCTCGGCGGCTCGAACCTCGCGATCGCCGAGCGCTCCAAGAACAAGGAGCTCGCCAAGGAGTGGCTGGCCCTCGCCGCAGGCAAGGACCAGATGACCAAGTACGCCGCCGAGACCAAGGGCGCCCTGCTGCCGAACCAGGTCGGCGCGAACTTCACCCCGGCCGCCGGCTCCTTCGCCGAGGCCATGGGCAAGGCCGGCCTCAACGGCAAGATCACCCCGGTCACCGCGGGCTGGGCGAACGTCGAGACCGAGCCGAACCCCGTCAAGGAGTTCATGACCAAGGTCCTGAACGGTGAGGACGCCGCCAAGGCGGGTGCGGACGCGGACAAGGAAATCGCGAACCGCATCAACAAGTAGCCCCACCCCGCAGTTCCCGCACCACCCAGCAGTGTGATCGCACCGGGGGCACGGCAGGCGCCATGCCGCATGCCGTGTCCCCGGTCGGGCATTTGACTCCACAGTCAACCGCGAGGAAGCCACGCCATGACCGTGCACTCCCAGGGAGCGATGACCGCCGCTCCACAGGACGCACCACGCAAGCCCGCCGGACGGCCCGAGGAGACCGCGTCCCCGACCGGTCCCGGTCCCACGTCTCCTCGCGGGGGCAGAAAGTCGCTCCCCTCGGGGTGGCTGCCCTACCTGCTGGTCGCGCCGGCGGTGCTCGCCCTCGCGACACTGCTGCTGTACCCGCTGATCAAGAACGTGATCCTGTCCTTCCAGGACATCAACAAGATCGAGTTCATCCAGCGGAAGTACCCCTTCGCCGGGTTCTCCAACTACACCCAGCTGATCGGTGACGCGGACTTCTGGACCGTGGTCGCCCGCAGCTTCGCCTTCACCGCGGCCAACGTCGCACTGATCATGGTGCTCGGCAGCCTCATCGGCATCCTGCTGAACCGGCTCGGCAAGAAGATGCGGCTGGTCCTGTCGATGGCGCTGGTGATGGCCTGGGCCATGCCGATCGTCGCCTCCGTGCAGGTCTTCAAGTGGCTGTTCGACGAGCAGTTCGGCGTCATGAACTGGGTGATGCGCAGCGCCGGCTTCGCCGGATACGAACAGCACAACTGGATGCAGACGGGCCTGTCGACCCTGACGATCGTCACCGTCCTGGTGGTCTGGGGCTCCATCCCCTTCGTCGCCCTCAACATGTACGCCGGACTGACCACGGTCGGCGCCGAGCTGTACGAGGCCGCCCGGATGGACGGCGCCAACGGCTGGCAGACCTTCTGGAAGATCGTCTTCCCGAACCTCCGGCCGTTCTTCCTCATCACCACGTTCCTCGAAGTGATCTGGGTGTTCAAGGCCTTCACCCAGGTCTACGCGATGAACAGGGGCGGCCCCGACCGCGCCTCCGAGATCCTCCCGGTCTTCGCCTACGTCGAGGGCCAGAGCCAGGCCCACTACGGCCTCGCCGCCGCGATCTCCGTCCTGACGATCCTGATCCTCGTGGTCGTCATGTCCTTCTACTTCCGCCTGATCCTGAAGCAGGAGGAGGAGCAGTGAGCAGCACCACCACCACCGCGCCGAAGCCCGCGCAGCAGCTCCGCAAGCGCCGGCCGGTCCGCCCCGCCGCCGTGGTCAAGAACCTCGGCGCGCTCCTCCTCGCCCTGGTCTTCGTCTTCCCCGTGTACTGGATGTTCTCCTCGGCCCTCAAGCCGTCGAGCCAGATGCTCACGAAGGACCCGGTCTTCGTCTTCACCCCGACGCTCGACAACTTCACCAAGGCCACCGGGGTCTCCAACTTCTGGACGTACGTCACCAACAGCGTCCTGGTCACCGTCGGCGCCGTCGCGCTGGCCCTGCTCGTCGCCCTCGCCGCGAGCTTCGCCATCGCCCGGATGAGGTTCAAGGGCCGCAAGGGCCTCGTCCTCACCGTGATGATGGCCCAGATGGCCCCCTGGGAGGTCATGGTCATCGCGATGTACATGATCGCCCGCGACGGCGAGATGCTGAACAGCCTCCCGCTGCTCACCGCGATCTACTTCGTGATGATCCTCCCCTTCACCATCTGGACCCTGCGCGGCTTCATCGCCGCCGTCCCGGTGACCCTGGAGGAGGCGGCCCAGATCGACGGCTGCACCCGCGGCCAGGCCTTCCGCAAGGTGATCTTCCCGCTGCTGGCCCCCGGCCTGATGTCCACCTCGCTCTTCGGCTTCATCACGGCCTGGAACGAGTTCGCCATGGTCCTGATCCTGAACAAGGACAAGAGCGCGCAGACCCTGCCGCTGTGGCTGACCGAGTTCATGTCGGCCTTCGGCAACGACTGGGGCGCCACGATGGCCGCGTCCTCGCTCTTCGCGGTCCCGGTCCTGCTCATCTTCATCTTCCTCCAGCGCAAGGCCGTCGGCGGGATGACCGCCGGCGCCGTGAAGGGATAACGGCCGCCATGACTGTCCTTGCGCACCGCACCGATACGGTCACCCGCGACGCCCTCGCCGTCCTCCAGCCCGGTTTCGAGGGCACCACCGCCCCCGACTGGCTGCTCCGGCGGGTCGGCGAAGGCCTCACCGCCGTCGGCCTGTTCGGCCGCAACATCACCTCGCCCGAGCAGCTCGCCGCGCTGACCGCGCAGCTACGTACCGAGCGCGACGACGTCCTGGTCGCCATCGACGAGGAGGGCGGCGACGTCACCCGCCTGGAGGTCCGGGGCGGCTCCTCCTTCCCCGGCAACCTGGCCCTCGGCGCCGTCGACGACACGGACCTCACCCGGAGCGTCGCCCGCGAGCTCGGCCGCCGGCTCGCCGAGTGCGGGGTCAACCTCAACTGGGCCCCGTCCGCCGACGTCAACTCCAACCCGGACAACCCGGTGATCGGCGTACGGTCCTTCGGCGCCGACACCCACCTCGCCGCCCGGCACACCGCCGCCTACGTCCAGGGCCTCCAGGCCGCCGGCGTGGCCGCCTGCACCAAGCACTTCCCCGGACACGGCGACACCAACGTCGACTCCCACCACGCCCTGCCGCGCATCGACGTGGACCTGGACACCCTCCAGGCCCGCGAACTCGTCCCCTTCAAGGCGGCGATCGAGGCCGGCACCAAGGCCGTGATGAGCGCGCACATCCTGGTGCCCGCCCTCGACCCGACCCGCCCGGCCACCCTCAGCCCGCAGATCCTGACCGGTCTGCTGCGCGGGGAGCTCGGCTACGAGGGCCTCATCGTCACCGACGGCATGGAGATGCACGCCATCGCCGGGACGTACGGGATCGAGCGCGGCTCGGTCCTGGCGATCGCGGCCGGCGCCGACGCCATCTGCGTCGGCGGCGGACTCGCCGACGAAGCCACCGTCCTGCGGCTGCGCGACGCGCTGGTCGCGGCCGTCCGCGAGGGGGCGCTGCCCGAGGAGCGCCTCGCCGACGCCGCCGCCCGCGTCCGCGCGCTCGCCGCATGGACCCGCGGAGCCCGGCCGGACGCGCAGCCGGAGGGGAGCCGCGCGTCCGGCATCGGGCTGACGGCCGCCCGCCGCGCCGTGCTCGTCACCGGTTCGACGAAGCCGCTCACCGCGCCCTACGTCGCCACGCTCGCGCCCGTCGCGAACATCGCGGTGGGGGACGAGACCCCGTGGGGCGTGGCGGCGGAACTCGCCGAACTGCTCCCGGGCACCGAGGCGGGCGTCTTCCCCGAGGGCTCCGGCGCCGGGGACGTGCTGGCGGCCGCAGGGGACCGTACCGTCGTCGCGGTGGTCCGTGACGCGCACCGGCACCCCTGGATGACCGAGGCCCTCGACGCGCTGGTCGCGGCCCGGCCGGACACGGTCGTGGTCGAGATGGGCCTGCCGCGCGCCCGGCCGCGCGGGGCCCTGCACATCGCCACGCACGGCGCCTCGCGGGTCTGCGGCCGCGCCGCGGCGGAAGTCATCGCGGGGGTGTAGCGGCCCCCGTGGCGCCGCTGCTGGGGCTCCGCCCCAGACCCCGCGCCTCAAACGCCGGCGAGGCTGAAATTCAGCCCCGCCGGCGTTTGAGGCGCGGGTCCGGGCAGCGCCCGGAAGGCTCCGCGCAGCGGCTCCGCACCCGCACACGCCGAAGGGCCTGGCCCCCCAGGGGAGTCCAGGCCCTTCGGCGTGCCCGTGCGGCTACAGGCCCTGCCAGGCGGGCTTGTTGGCGTACGTGTGCCGGAAGTAGTCCGCCAGCTTCAGCTTCGAGGCGGCCGCCTCGTCCACGATCACCGTGGCGTGCCGGTGCAGTTGCAGCGCGGAGGCCGGGACCAGCGCGGACAGCGGGCCCTCGACGGTCTGCGCGACGGCCTCGGCCTTGCCCTCGCCGGTGGCCAGGAGGACCAGGTGGCGGGCGTCGAGGATGGTGCCGATGCCCTGGGTGATGACGTGGTGCGGCACCTGCCCCAGGTCGTTGTCGAAGAAGCGCGCGTTGTCCACGCGGGTCTGCTCCGTCAGCGTCTTGATCCGGGTGCGGGAAGCGAGGGAGGAGCAGGGCTCGTTGAAGCCGATGTGGCCGTCCGTGCCGATGCCCAGCAGCTGGAGGTCGACGCCGCCGGCCTCGGCCAGGGCGCGGTCGTAGGCCTCGCACGCGCCGACGATGTCCTCGGCCGCACCGTCGGGGCCCATGAAGGAGGCCTCGGACAGCCCCAGCGGCTCGACGACCTCGCGGAGCACGACCGCGCGGTAGGACTCGGGGTGCCCGGCCGGCAGGCCGACGTACTCGTCGAGCTGGCAGATCCGGGCCCGGGAGGCGTCGACCTGCCCGGCCCGGACCTTGGCGGCGAGGGCCTCGTAGATGGGCAGCGGGGTAGAGCCGGTCGCCACGCCGAGCAGGGCGTCGGGCTTGCGCCGCACCAGGGCGGCCATGGCCTCCGCGATGAGCTCGCCGCCTGCCTTGGCGTCCGGGACGATGACAACTTCCACGCGGGGCCTGCCGATCTGGAGTGGATGGGGTGGTATAGACCAATCTAGCAGAGGCCGCCGTCCAGGACAGGGTCTCGTCGTCATCCATGGTGATCCGGATCCGGACGCCCGGCCTCCCGTGAGGTCGGGAGAACCTTCAACCGTTTGGTTGCCCTGTCTACAACTCCATGAGTGATTAGGGTGGTTTTGGTAGGTAAATCATGATATGTGCGATTGGAGTGGTCGTCATGGGAAGGCACACCACCTACGCGTTCGAGACCTACAGGGCTGTCGCGGATGCCGGTCGCGCCGAGCTGCTCGCCGCGACCACGTCCCCGTTCCAGATCGAGGTGCGGTTCGTCGGCGGGCTGACGAGCGGCCAGCGGGACGTCTTCGCCCAGGCCGCCGAACGCTGGGCGAGGGTCATCGTCGGTGACCTGGAAACCGCGATCCTTCGCGACTTCACGGGCGACGTCGTCATCGACGACCTCTTGATCGATGCCGAAGGCGTCGTGATCGACGGCGTCTTCGGCACGCTCGGCGAGGCGGGGCCGATCCGCGTCCGGCGCGAGACGGCCACCGCCGGAGCGCGCCTCCCCGCCACGGGCATCATGCGGTTCGACAAGGCGGACCTCGGGCAGATGGAGGACGACGGCTCGCTGCTGGACGTCATCACGCACGAGATGGGCCATGTGCTGGGGATCGGGACGATCTGGGACACCTTCGGCCTGCTGAAGGACTTCCCCGGCTCCAACCCCACCTTCGTCGGCCCCGGCGCCATGAAGGAGTTCGGCACCCTCATCGGGGCCGGGCAACCCACTCCCGTACCGGTCGCGAACGTCGGCGGCGCGGGAAGCGCGGGTGGCCACTGGCGGGAACGGGTCTTCGGCAACGAGCTGATGTCGCCCACCATCGGCGGCCCCGGCAACCCCCTGAGCAGGCTGACCGTGGCGAGCCTCGGGGACCTCGGCTACCAGGTCGACCTCGATGCCGCGGAGCCCTACGCGCTCCCCGACCCCTTCGTCATCGCGATGGCCGGCGGCGGAGACTCCGCGCCCCCGAGGGGTGTCATGCTCCCGACCGTCCCCAGCAGCATCCCCGCCGACCGGCCCTGACCGGCCCTCGGGGGTGTCCGCAAAGTCGCGCCTGCCCCGCGACGCCTGGCACCGTACCTCGCCGCGTTGTCGGGGCGCCCGAGTACGTCCAGTACACGGACGCCCCTCCGCCTTGCGATGCACGGCACCGGACGCCGCGGGGCCCGCCCTTCGGGCGGCCGGCGCCACTTTGCGGACACCCCCTAGATCAGCGCCAGTTGCAGGCCGCCCGTCGCGTCCATGTGTTGACCCGTCACCCAGCGGGAGTCGGACGAGGCCAGGAAGGCCACCACATCGGCGACCTCCTGGGCCGTGCCCACCCGGTGGAAGACGGAGCGGGCGGCCAGGTGGGCCCGGGTCGCCTCGTCCGCGAGGAGGCCGGCGTTGAGGTCGGTCTCGGTGATGCCGGGACCGACCGAGTTCACGGTGATCCCGCGCGGAGCCAGTTCGGCGGCCAGCGACCGGGTCAGCGCGTTCGCCGCACCCTTGGCCATGACCGTGGCCAGGATGGCCGGCAGGGCGATCTCCGGGGTGCCGGTCACGTTCACGATCCGCCCCCCGTCACGCAGTCGCTCCAGCCCGTACTTGATCACGAAGAACGGCGCCTTGGCGTTGAGCGCGTGCGCCCGGTCGTACATCTCCTCGTCGGTGTCCCCGATCCCTGCGAAGGCCGCCGCCCCGGCGTTGTTCACCAGGATGTCCACCCCCTCGGTGTGGTCGGGATGGGCCGCGTACGCCGCCCAGAGGGCCTGCGCGTCGCCCGGGACGCCGAGCTCGGCGCCGATCGCGAAGGCCCGTCCGCCGGCCGCCCCGATCGCCGCCACCGTCTCCTTCGCCGCCGCCTCGTCGCGTCCGTAGTGCACCGCGACGAGCGCCCCGTCCCGCGCCAGCCGCTCGGCCACGGCCCGTCCGATGCCCCGGCTGCCGCCCGTGACCAGTGCCGTCTTCCCCTTGAGCACGCCCATGACGCGCCCCCCTCCAGTAATCGCTAGTGGTCGCTACAGAAAGGAACGTATCAGATTCCCTAGCGCCCGCTATAGAATGCGGGCATGGTGACCGGACAGCGCGGCAGGCCCCGTTCCTTCGACCGCGACGCCGCCCTCGACAAGGCGATGTTCGCCTTCTGGGAGCGCGGCTACGAGGCGACCTCCATCGCCGACCTGACCGCCTCGCTCGGCATCAGCGCGCCCAGCCTCTACGCGGCCTTCGGTGACAAGCGCAAGCTCTTCGACGAGGTCGTGGTGGTCTACGGCGGCCGGTACGCGGACTTCGCGAGCGTGGCGCTCGCCGAGGAGCCCACCGCCCGGGCGGCCGTCGCCCGCATCCTGCGCGAGGCCGCCGAGGTCTACACCGACCCGGCCCACCCGCGGGGCTGCATGGTGATCAGCGCCGCGATCAACACGACCTCGGACGAGGTGGCGCAGGCGCTGCGCGAGCGCCGCAACGCCAACCTGGTGATGTTCGAGAGCCGGATCCGGGCCGACATGGCCACGGGGGCGCTGCCGGCGGACACGGACGCGCGGGCGCTGGCCCGGTACGCCGGAGCGGTGCTGCAGGGGATGTCCCAGCAGTCGCGCGACGGCGCGAGTCGGGAAGAGCTGGAGGCGGTGGCGGAGCGGGCCCTGGTGGCCTGGCCCGCGGCCTGACCGGCCGGGGGGCCGCGCCCGGCGTCCGCTCGGCACGTGTGCGCAGGAGTTCCTCTGGGCCACGGTGCAGGACGGGACCCTCGACCCGCCCGGCACCGTAGCCCGGAGTACTTACGGCCGACAGGTGTGCGGTTCCCGACGGCCGGTGGAGGTGCCTGCGCGGTCAGGGCAGAGCGCGCGGCTTACCTCGATCCGTCCTCCTGTGCGGGGAGGGCGGAGGTTCTGAAATCAATTGTGGACTAGACCATTCTGTTCTGTCCATCCAATGACAGGGCCTGGAAACCCGTCACTTCCTCCAACAGTACGCGGCCCGCGCCCCGCTTGGATACTCCTGAGTACCGTCGTGGGGAAAGTCATGGCACGTACCCGGGGTACGCTCGCAAGGTGCCCTCCATGAACGACCTCGTACGCCAGCACACCGCTCTCGGTGAAACCGACCTGGAGTGGCTCCACCTGCTGGTCTCGGAGTGGCAGCTGCTCTCCGACCTGTCCTTCGCCGACCTCGTCCTGTGGGTGCCCACCCTCGACGGAACGCGGTACGTCTCGGTCGCCCAGATGCGCCCGAACACCGGTCCCACCTCGTACCAGGACGACATGGTCGGCCATCTGGTGCCGCGCGGCCGCCGCCCGCTGCTGGACGCCGCGCTCGACGAGGGCCGGATCGTGCGCGAGGGCGACCCCGAGTGGCGCGAGGAGGTGCCTGTCCGCGTCGAGTCGATCCCCGTCCGCCGCGAGGGCCGGGTACTGGGAGTGATCGCGCGCAATACCAATCTGCTCACTGTGCGTACACCGAGCCGGCTGGAGCTGACCTACCTCCAGTCCGCCTCCGACCTCGCCCAGATGATCGCGGCGGGCTCCTTCCCGTTCCCCGGCCAGCAGGTCGACATGGACGCCTCCCCGCGGGTGGGGGACGGCCTGATCCGCCTCGACGCCGACGGCGTGGTCACCTACGCCTCTCCGAACGCGCTCTCCGCCTACCACCGGCTCGGCCTCGCTTCCGACCTCGTCGGCCAGCACCTGGGCAACACCACGGCCGAACTCGCCCCGTCCCGCGGACCGGTGGACGAGGCCCTGGTCAAGCTCGCGAGCGGCTGGGCCCCCCGGGAGACCGAGGTCGACGGCAACGGCGGAGTCATCCAGCTCCGCGCCATCCCGCTCAAGCCGAAGGGTACCCGGATCGGCTCCCTGGTGCTGTGCCGCGACGTCACGGAACTGCGTCGTCGCGAACGTGAATTGATCACCAAGGACGCGACCATCCGGGAGATCCACCACCGGGTGAAGAACAACCTCCAGACCGTGGCCGCGCTCTTGCGGCTCCAGTCGCGCCGGATGGACTCACCGCAGGGCCGCGAGGCGCTGAACGAGGCCGTGCGCCGTGTCGGATCGATCGCGATCGTGCACGAGACGCTGTCTCAGAACCTCGACGAGCGGGTCGAGTTCGACGAGATCGCCGACCGCGTCATCGCGATGGTCTCGGAGATCTCCCCGGGCAAGGTCGACTGCCGACGCACCGGCAGGTTCGGGATCCTGGACGCGGAGGTCGCCACTCCGCTGTCGATGGTGCTCACGGAGATCCTGCAGAACGCCCTGGAGCACGCCTTCACCCAGGGGGAGCGGGGCACCGTGGAGGTGGCCGCGATCCGCACCGGAACCGGTCGTACCGACGGTCGGCTGCTGATCACCGTGCTCGACGACGGCAGCGGTCTGCCCGAGGGATTCGACCCCCAGCGGGCCGGCAATCTCGGGCTGCAGATCGTACGGACCCTCGTGGAGGGGGAGCTCGGCGGCACGTTCGACATGCTCCGGGCCGAGCCGCGCGGCACCAAGGTCGTCCTCGACATCCCGTCCAGCCCGCAGAAGTAGCGCGGAAGCAGCAGCGATGTCGTGACTCAGCGTGATGGTCCGGCCGTCACTCGGCCGGCACTGCCGTCACCGGCCGTCACCCGGCTTTCGGTCCGCCGACCGGAATCGGACCCCGAACAGCACTGAGCCCCGGACCGAATGATTCGGTCCGGGGCCCAAGAGCACGGTGCTGAGCGCTTGTTCGGTACTACGCGCTGCGCGTCGAGGCTCGAAAGTCGTTTGTCAGGCGCTGGCGTTGCGCGCCCGGTTGCGAGCGGCGCGGCGCTTCATGGCGCGGCGCTCGTCCTCGCTGAGACCGCCCCAGACGCCGGAGTCCTGACCGGACTCGAGCGCCCACTGCAGGCACTGCTCCATGACGGGGCAACGGCGGCAGACGGCCTTGGCTTCCTCGATCTGCAGCAGCGCAGGACCGGTGTTGCCGATGGGGAAGAAGAGTTCCGGGTCTTCCTCACGACAAACGGCGTTGTGACGCCAGTCCATGGCTGCTCCATCTCCTTGTATTGCGAACAGGTTGCTTGTGAATGTGAACGCTTTCACGAATCCCCCCGTGAGGGAAGCGCGACCGCCCGGTTTCACGCGGGTGATCAATCAGAGATTCGTGGAGGGGTTCTGGCGGTCTGTGTGGGTGCCGGGTGTTGCGGGCTGTCCCGATCGCCATGAAGAGATTCGCAAACCTCGGACGGGGATACAACCCCTTCCGGAAAGTTTTTTTTGATTCGTCGGTGTCTACTAGGTCACAGCCCTACATCGTGAGGGTGGACCGGCGCGTAAACGTTCGAGTGAAAGGCCTCCGGGCCCTTCTACTCACACAATCACACGCAGTGCACGGCGTACGCCTGTGAACCGAACGCTGGTCCGCAGCCCGAGGTGATCGCCGTCCATCTGGAAGGGGAGCGGAACCTTCGAATGCAAGGTGAAGTCGGTCAGATCGTGCAGAGACACCGCGTGCTTGCCGTGCGGACCCCGCTCAGGAGTGGAGGTCAGGAGCTGTGTCGCGTACCGCGCGACCGCCGGAGTTGACAAACGGTTCAGTGCCAATACGTCAAGCGCAGTATCGAACGAGGCTTCGGGGGAGGCGTAAAGGGGACGATTCCCCAGATACGTCCACGGTGACGTATTGCACACTATCGACAGCACCAGATCGGTCACCGGATCCGCGCCGGGGCGCTCCAGCGTGACCGTGCCGTGATGCCGGTTCGGCTCCTCCCAGAACTGACGCATCAGCTGTCGCACATACAGGGCGTGCGTCGAACGCTTGCCGCGCTCGCGCTGCTGCTCCACCCGACCCACCACACCCGCGTCGAAGCCGAAGCCGGCGCAGAAGGTGAACCAGCGGGCCGGGACCGACTCGTCCTCCGTACCCGGAGTGCCGGCCGCCAGGCCCAGGCCCACCGTCCGCTCGCGCTGCTCCCGCAGCGCGTCCAGCAGGGCGCCGGTCGCCTCGACCGCGTCGTTGGGCAGTCCCAGGGCGCGCGCGAACACATTCGTGGAGCCGCCGGGGACCACCGCCAGCCGCGGCAGCCGCTCGGGATCGGGCCCGTTGTGCAGGAGTCCGTTGACCACTTCGTTGACCGTGCCGTCGCCGCCGAGGGCGACGACGAGGTCGAGGCCCTCGTGCGCGGCCTTGCGTCCCAGGTCCCGGGCGTGCCCGCGGTACTCGGTGGTGACCGCCTCCAGCTTCATCTCGCTGGCCAGGGCATGGGTCAGGACGTCGCGCGTGCGCGCACTGGTGGTGGTCGCTGCTGGGTTGGCCACGAGAAGTGCACGCATGAGCGCCAGACTACCCACCCCTTCGGATGCCGACCGTACTGCCCGTCCCCTCCGGGGTCCGGGGCACGCCGCTACCCTGCTGGAGTGAGTAAGAAGCAGCCCGCGAACGCCCCCGCCCCCGCTCCCGCCGCCGACGTCCCGACCGCCGCGCTGCCCGGCCGGCTGACCGTGGCCGCCGCGCTCACCGCCTTGGAGGGCCTGGCACTGGCCGGCCTCGGGCTCTACATGCTGTTCGTGGGGATCGCCGGTGACCCCGACTCCCCGCAGCAGGCCGAGACGGGCGGGATCACCCTGCTCGCGCTCGCCGCGCTGCCGCTGATCGCGGCCCGGGGGCTGCGCCTGGGGCGCCGCTGGAGCCGCGGCCCGGCCCTGATCACCCAGCTGATGGCGCTGCCGGTGGCCTGGACCCTCTACAGCACCGGCGGTGCGATGATCGCCGCCGCCGTGGCGCTGGCCGTGGCCGCGGTGGCCGTCGTGGCGCTCCTGGTCAATCCGACGGCGACCGAGGCTCTCGGTATCGGGCCCGGGGAACAGGCCCGATAACCGGTCGTCCGGTTCTTCCCGCGCTCGCCTACTCCTCGACGAGGAGCTTGTCGCGGAGCTGGGCCAGGGTGCGGGCCAGCAGCCGGGAGACGTGCATCTGGGAGATGCCGACCTCCTGGGCGATCTGCGACTGGGTCATGTTGCCGAAGAAGCGAAGCAGCAGGATCCGCTTCTCCCGCGGCGGCAGACCCTCCAGCAGCGGCTTGAGGGACTCGCGGTACTCGACGCCCTCCAGGGCCTCGTCCTCCGCGCCCAGGGTGTCCGCGACCGCCGGCGACTCGTCGTCGGTGTCCGGGACGTCCAAGGAGAGCGTGCTGTAGGCATTGGCCGATTCCAGCCCCTCCAGCACCTCCTCCTCGGAGATCCCCAGCCGCTCGGCCAGTTCGTGCACCGTCGGGGAGCGGCCGTGCTGCTGGGACAGTTCGGCCGTGGCCGTCGTCAGCGAGAGCCGCAGCTCCTGCAGACGACGCGGTACCCGCACCGCCCAGCCCTTGTCACGGAAGTGGCGCTTGATCTCGCCGACCACCGTGGGCGTGGCGTATGTGGAGAACTCGACCCCGCGGTCCGGGTCGAACCGGTCCACCGATTTGATGAGGCCGATCGTCGCGACCTGGGTCAGGTCGTCGAGCGGCTCACCGCGGTTGCGGAAGCGCCGCGCCAGGTGTTCCACCAGGGGCAGGTGCATCCGTACCAGCCGATTGCGCAGCTCGGCCTTCTCCACCGATCCGTCGGGCAGCGCCCGTAGCTCGATGAACAGGGCCCGAGCGCCGCTGCGGTCGCGCGGATCCGGTAGCGCCGGGGTCGCGGCGAACACCGGCACCGGCACCACCACGGGGGCCGCGGCCTCGGCCTCGGCTCCCGTCGTGGTCGGCTGGGGTGGTTGTGGTTGTTCCTGCTGGTTCTCGCTCATAGGGCCCGCCCGTCGCTCCGCCGAGTCCAAAAAGCCGTCTTCCGCATCCGCGTCAGCCGGGTGCGGCCGGGCGTGCTGCTGCTCCGGGATGCCGCCGTCGACCTCGTGCCGTACCCGGGGCCGATCCCCGCCCCGCACCGGGATCTCCCCGCCGCTCACGCCGGGCCTGGTCCCGCGCCGCGCTGTTTGTAGAGGCTGATGCTCACCGTCCGGTTCTCCTCGACCGTGGCCTCGACCTTGCCGGCCAGCGCCGACAGGACCGTCCACGCGAACGTGTCACGCTCCGGTGCGCGCCCGTCGGTGGTCGGCGCCGAGACGGTCACCTCCAGCGAATCGTCGATCAGCCGGAACACGCAACTGAGGACGGAGCCCGGCACGGCCTGCTGGAGCAGGATCGCGCAGGCCTCGTCCACCGCGATGCGGAGGTCCTCGATCTCGTCGAGGGTGAAGTCCAAACGTGCCGCGAGACCGGCCGTGGCCGTCCGCAGCACCGACAGGTAGGCACCCGCAGCGGGCAGCCGGACTTCCACGAAGTCCTGAGTCCCGGGCTCGCCTGCGATCTGGGACACCCTCACCTCCAAGGTGGTACGAGCTCTGTTCGCCGGTGACGCTATCGCGATCCGGGCGATCGTGTCGCGGCACCCCTCTTGGTGCCCGCTTCGAGCACCCCGCCTGCGAGCCAGTGACTGATGGTAAGCCCATGGGTACGCACAGTGGCTAGGGGTCTGCGGGGCCCAAATCAGGGGAACCGGCGGAGGGTTGAACTACCCCGCTTCAGACGATCGAACCGTCGACAAAACACCAGCGCCAGGTCTCACCCGGTTCGAAGCTCCGCATCACCGGATGGCCGGTCTCCGCGTGGTGCGCGGTGGCGTGCCGGTGGGGCGAGGAATCACAGCAGGCCACGTGCCCGCAGCCCAGGCACATCCGCAGCTGCACGGGGTGGCTGCCGAGGGCCAGGCATTCGGGGCAGGTGTGGTCCGAGGGCACCGGTTCGGGACGCGGCAGTTCGGCAACATGGGTGCACTCGCTCATCGCATTCTCCTTGTACCGGAACCCCGGCCTTCAGTCTCGGGGCGAACCGCGCGCACGGGCCGCAGCCACGATGCGGCGGAGTGTCGTTGCGTCACGCTTTGACCGGAGCTTGATCTCGTACAGAATACGTTCCCGCCGTGCGAGTCCTGGGGATCTCCTCGGCCAAGCCCGCGCGTTCGGGGCGAGCGGCCGACGATTGAGGTGGATCTTCGATGGAGGTATTGCCGCTGGTGGCGCTGATCGCCGGTAGTGCGGCGGTCGCCGGGCTGGCGCGCCGGACCCCGGTGCCCGCGCCCCTGCTGCTGGTCGCCGCCGGTCTGCTGGCCGGGTACGTGCCGGGGGTGCCCGCGTACGCCCTCGACCCGCACATCGTGCTGCCGCTGCTGCTCCCGCCGCTGCTGTACACGGCCGCCGTGGACAGCTCGTACCTGGACCTGCGCGCGAACGCCCGGCCCATCGCGATGCTCTCGGTGGGCTACGTGCTCTTCGCGACGCTCGTCGTCGGGTACGCGGCGTACGCGCTGGTGCCGGGGCTCTCCGTGCCGGTGGCGCTGGTGCTGGGCGCGGTGATCGCCCCGCCGGACGCGGTCGCCGCCACCGCGATCGCCCGCAAGCTCAAGCTGCCGAACCGGATCACGACCATCCTGCAGGGTGAGTCCCTGGTCAACGACGCGACCGCGATTACCGCCTACAAGGTGGCGCTGGCCGCGGCCGTCGGGGTGAGCGCCGGCTGGGCGGGCGGGATCGCGGAGTTCCTGCTGGCCTCGGTGGGCGGCATCGGCGTCGGCCTGCTGCTGATGGTGCCGATCCACCATCTGCGCACGCGACTGAAGGAACCGCTGCTCCAGAACACCCTCTCGCTGCTGATCCCCTTCGTGGCGTACGCGGCCGCCGAGCGGGTGCACGCCTCCGGGGTGCTCGCGGTGGTCGTGGTCGCGCTCTACCTCGGGCACCGGAACTGGCAGGTCGACTTCGCCACCCGGCTCCAGGAGGAGGCGGTGTGGAAGGTGGTCGCCTTCGTGCTGGAGTCGGTGGTCTTCGCGCTGATCGGGCTCCAGCTACCGGTGGTCCTCAAGGGGCTCGGCGAGTACAACGGCCTGCACGCGGCCTGGTACGCGATCGCCGTGTTCCTCGCGGTGGTGGCGTCCCGGTTCCTGTGGGTCTTCCCGGCGACCTTCGTGCCCCGCTGGATGTCGCCGCGGATCCGGGACCGGGAGCCGGAGACCGACTGGAAGGCCCCGGTGATCGTGGGGTGGGCCGGGATGCGCGGCGTGGTCTCGCTGGCCATCGCCTTCTCCGTGCCGATGTCGGTGCCGCACCGGAATCTGATCCTGTTCCTGACCTTCACCACGGTCATCGGGACGCTGGTGGTGCAGGGGCTGACGCTGCCGCCGCTGATCCGGGCACTGAAGCTGCCACCGAAGGACGTGCAGGCGGAGACCCTGGCGGAGGCGCAGGCGCAGAGCGAGGCCTCGCGGGCGGCCGAGGAGCGGCTGGTCGAGCTGCTGGAGGAGCCGGAGAACAGCACGCTGCCGCCGCCGCTGGCGGACCGGCTGCGGACGGTCATGGAGCGCCGCCGCAACGCGGTGTGGGAGCGGCTGGGAGAGGTCAACCCGGAGACGGGGGAGTCGGCGGACGACATCTACCGGCGGCTCGCGCGGGAGATGATCGCGGCCGAGCGGGAGGTCTTCGTGACCCTGCGGGACCAGCGGCGGATCGACGACGAGATGCTGCGGGCGCTGCTGCGCCGGTTGGACCTGGAGGAGGCCGCGGCCTACCGCGAGGAGGGCTGAGCGCGGTCGGGCCCGGTCACGGACGGCCGGTGACGACGGCGGCGAGGGTCGTGCCGTGCGGGAAGGCGCCGGAGGCGGTGAGTTCGGCCAGGGCCCAGAGCAGCTTGGCCACGTAGATCCGCTCCACCGGGAGGTCGTGGCGGGAGCCGAAGTCGGCGGCGAAGGCCTCCAGCTCGGCCGGGACCCGGGCGTAGCCGCCGTGGTGGAAGTCCTCGGCCAGGGTCCAGTCGCCGGCCGGGCCCCCGAAGGCGGCCGCCTGGAGGGAACGTATCTCCGCGGCCAGGAAGCCGCCCGCCAGGACCGGAACCCCGAGCGCCCGCTGCCCGGGGGCCAGCCCGGCCGCGAGGCCCGCCAGCGTCCCTCCGGTACCGCAGGCCACCGCCACCACGTCGGCGACGCCGCGCAGTTCCCGACCGAGCTCGGCGCAGCCGCCCAGGGCGAGGGCGTTGCTGCCACCCTCGGGGACGACGTACGCGCCGCGCGCGCCGGCCGCGTCCACCAGCCGGGCGAGCTCCGGCGGCTCGGCCTTGCGGCGGTACTCCGACCGGGACACGAAGTGCAGTCGCATCCCGTCGGCGGCGCACCGGGCGAGGGAGTCGTTCAGGGGCCGTCCGGCGAGCTCGTCCCCGCGGACGATCCCGACCGTCGCCAGCCCGAGCAACCGCCCGGCGGCGGCGGTGGCCCGCAGGTGGTTCGAGTAGGCCCCGCCGAAGGTGACCAGCTGCTCGTGACCGCCCGCCACGGCGGCGCGAAGATTGGGCGCGAGCTTGCGCCACTTGTTGCCGGGCAGCTCCGGATGGACGAGGTCGTCCCGCTTCAGCAGGAGCCGTACGCCGTGCTCCGTGAACCGCTCGTCATGGACCTCCAGCAACGGCGACGGCGGTCGAGGCTGCAGGAGCACGTCAAGATTCGCGGGCGGCTTCACCCGTCCATTGTGATCCGCCCCTGCCCGTGCTGCCGCACGTCAGGGCCGGTCTGCGCGTCCGACAGTTCTCGCAGTGCCCCTCCGCGCCGTACCTCGGCCGACCACGTACCGGCTGTGGTGGGGCGCGGCCGGGCGGGGGAGGTGCCCGGGAGGTTCTTCACGTGCAGTGGGTCATCAGTGATGATGGATCGTCAAATCTGTTGAATGTAGGGGGAGTTCATGGGCGGCAGTGATGCGATTCCGTTCGGCGTGGTGGGGATTCTGGTCATCGTCCTGGCCTATTTCATTCCCACCGCTGTCGCGTTCGGGCGAGGGGTGCCCAACAGGGGTTCCGTTCTGGTGGTCAACCTGTTCCTGGGCTGGTCCGTCGTGGGGTGGGTGATCGCGCTGGCCATGGCCGCGCGCAGCAGGTAGCGGTGCTCCGTCGTCGTCCCCGGCGCGGTGCCGGGTAC
>NZ_JBGBPT010000048.1:40371-67394 GCF_041106355.1 Streptomyces sp. BF23-19
GCCGGCCTGGGGAGGACGGCCTGGGGAGGACGGCCTGGGGAGGACGGCCCGGAGCCGCCGGCCACGGGGGCCGGCTACTTCAGGCGTTCGCCGACGCGGGCGCGCATGGCGTCCATCGTGAAGCCCCTGGGGTCGACCTTGCCCGGCTGCCACTCGCGATGGCCGATCACCGAGCGCTCCGTCCAGCGGTGGATGCGGCAGATCGCCGCCGAGGCGCGGGCGATGGCGTCGAGCTGGACCGCCGGCCAGGGGTCCACGCCGTCGCCGAGGTTCTCGCACTCGAAGCCGTAGAAGTGGCGGTTGCCGTCGGTGTCCGTCTCGTTGTCCGGCGGCAGCCGCTTCTCGGCGATCACCGCAGCCAGGACGTCGGAGTCGCCCGCGCCCGCGTGGTTGGCGCGGCCGTAGCCCACGAGGTGGACCCGCCCGTCCTTGGCGATCACGCCGTGGCAGAGCGGGCCGGGCAGGGCGCTGTGGCCCTCCCGGCAGAGCTCGACGGTGTACGCGGTACCCCGGGTGACGGTGTGGTGGATCATCACCCCGTGCACCGGCCCCCAGGGGCCCTTGTGGTTGCGGTTGTGGGTGCGCCAGGCGCCGACTTCGACGACGGTCAGGCCCTCGTTGCGCAGTGCGTTGATGAAACGGTCCGCGGACATGGGTGCGGCCATGGCCGCCTCCTTCGTTGCGGTGCGCGACGGACACCCTGTGTGTCCGTATCGTCACTCTCCGGTTTAGTGGAGGCATCCCTTCCACGGCTAGTGCGTTCGTACGGCGAGCGAGCCGATCCGGCCACGGATCAGGCCGATGCGAGCCACAGGTCCGGGCCGAAGACCTCGTAGTGGATGTCGGCGGCCGGCAGCCCCTTGGCGATCAGCTGCTCGCGCACCGACCGCATGAAGGGGAGCGGTCCGCACAGGTAGGCCCGGGTGCCCGGGGCGAGGGGGACGGTCGAGAGGTCCATGCGGCCCTCGTCGTCGCCCGGCTCCGCCGCCTCCTCGTACCAGAACCGGGCCGAGGCGTCGGCCAGTTTGTGGGTCAGTGCCCGGTGGTCGCCCCGCAGCGGGTGGTCGGCGGGGGAGCGGTCGGCGTGCAGCACGGTCACCGGGGCGGTGTGCCCGGTGTCGGCCAGGTGCTCCAGCATCGAGAGCATCGGGGTGCAGCCGATCCCGGCCGAGGCGAGCAGCACCGGTGCGGCCGAGTCCGCCAGTACCAGGTCGCCGTACGGGGCCGAGACCCGCAGGGTGTCGCCGGTGCGGATCCGGGCGTGCAGGTGGTTGGAGACCTCGCCGTCGGGGCCCGCGGCGGCCGGCCCGTGGACCCGCTTGACGGTGATCGCGCGCACCGCGGAACCGGGGGAGGTGATGAGGCTGTACTGGCGGATCTGGCGGGCGCCGTCCGGGAGCTCGACCTGGACCGAGACGTACTGGCCGGGCCGGTGGGTGGGCGCCGGGGCGCCGTCCGCGGGGGCGATCCGGAAGGTGGTGCAGTCCGCCGTCTCCTCCGCCCGGCCGGTGACGGTCCACTCGCGCCACACGTCGCCGGCGACCACCCGCCGCTCGGCGTAGAGCCGTTCCTCCAGGGTGATCAGGGCGTTCGCCATCAGCCAGTAGACCTCGTCCCAGGCGTGGGCGACCTCGGGGGTGACGGCCTCGCCGAGGACCTCGGCGATCGCCGCGAAGAGGTGCTCGTGGACGACCGCGTACTGCTCGCGGGTGACGCCGAGGCTGGCGTGCTTGTGGGCGATGCGGCCGAGCATCACGTCGGGGCGGGTGTCCGGGTGGGCGAGCAGGTGGGTCGCGAAGGCGGCGACGGAGCCCGCGAGGGCCTGCTGCTGGAGGCCGGAGCGCTGGTTGCCCCGGTTGAAGAGGTCGCGGATCAGTGCCGGGTGGGCCGCGAAGAGCTTGGTGTAGAAGAGCTCGGCTATGTCGCCGATCGCCGCCCCGACGGCGGGCAGGGTGGCTCGTACGGTCGCGCTCGACTTCTCGGACAGCATGCGGAACTCCTCGCGTGATGGACGTGACTGTGTGAATTTGCATCTAAGATGCGTATTTTCGATCGCAGAGGACCGCCGGAAGGCGGACTTCTGTTCGAGCTCCCGCCGGGTCGCGGCGAGAATCGGCCGGCCCCGAGGGGTCAGGGACCCCCAAGCCCCCCGGACCCGGTCGGCGCCCTGCTCGAAATGCCCAGCAGGAGCGGTCCCGTCGGGGATGCCACCAGGTCGTTCACCGTGAGCGGGTCCAGTGCGGCGAAGAAGGCCTCCTGGGCCCGGCGCAGCGCGCCGCGCAGTACGCAGGCGCCGCGCAGCGGGCACGGGGTGGTGCCCTCGCACTCCACGACGTCGCCCTCGCCCTCCAGCTCGCGCACCACCGCGCCGACCGGCGCGGCGCGCCCGGCGGCGGTCAGGGCGAGCCCGCCGCCACGACCGCGCCGGGCCTCGACCAGGCCGAGATGCTGCAGCCTGGCGACCACTTTGGCGGTGTGCGTGTAGGGGACCTCCATGGTCGCCGCCACGTCACGGGTGGTCGGGAGGTCCGTGTCCTCGACGGCCAGGCGCATCAGGACGCGCAGTGCCAGGTCGGTGAATCGGGTCAGCCGCATGGGGACACCGTAGGTAAATTTGCATATCCGATGCAAGTTAGGCCTCTCGAGCCGCGCCCCGGGCGTCTCGCGCGTGGCCGAAACCGATGGGGTGTGTGGGGCTGGGGTGGCTCATGAGGGGGATGGGTGACCCCAAAGGGTGCCCCGCACCCACACGGAGTAGTCCCACCCTTTTGTGTAATGGTCCCACCACGTTCCGTACTGAAAGGCTGCTCCCGCAGATCCATGGAGTGATCGAAAGGGAAAGACATGTCGGTCCAGGCAGGTTCCGAGTCCGAGGCCCAGACACCGCAGCGCAGTCTTGGGACGACGGCCGCACGGAACTTGGCAACCACGACCAAGTCCGCGCCGCAGATGCAGGAGATCACCTCGCGGTGGCTCCTGAAGATGCTGCCGTGGGTGTCGGTGCAGGGCGGCACGTACCGCGTCAACCGCAGGCTCAGCTACTCGGTCGGCAACGGCGTCGTGGAGTTCATCAAGACCGGCACCCAGGTCCAGGTGATCCCGGCCGAGCTCGGCGAGCTCCCACTGCTGCGCGACTACGAGGACCTCGACGTCCTCGGTGAACTCGCCCAGCGGTGCCGGCAGATCGACTTCGAACCCGGCCAGGAGCTCACCTCCTTCGGCAGCCCCGCCGACCAGGTCTTCCTGCTCGCCCACGGCCGCGTCGACCAGATCGGGCCCGGCCCCTACGGGGAGGACGCCGTCCTGGCGACCGTCGCCGACGGCGCGTACTTCGGTGACGACTCCCTCGTCGATGAAGAATCGATTTGGGAGTACACCGCCCGCGCCGCCACCTCCGGCACCGCGCTCACCCTGTCCCGCCAGGACTTCCAGCTCCTCGCCGACCGCGTCGACTCGCTGCGCGAGCACGTCGAGGACGTACGGACCCGACCCGACCGGGAGACCAACAAGTACGGCGAGGCCGCGATCGAGCTCTCCGCCGGCCACCACGGCGAGGCCGTCCTCCCCGGCACCTTCGTGGACTACGAGGCCCGCCCGCGCGAGTACGAACTCTCCATTGCACAAACGGTCCTGCGGGTGCACAGCCGCGTCGCCGACCTCTACAACCACCCGATGAACCAGACCGAGCAGCAGTTGCGGCTCACGGTCGAGGCGCTGCGCGAGCGCCAGGAGCACGAGATGCTCAACAACCGCGACTTCGGCCTGCTCCACAACGCCGACTACGACCAGCGCATCCAGCCGCACGACGGCGCGCCCAGCCCCGACGACATGGACCAGCTGCTCAGCATGCGGCGCGGCTCCAAGCTGTTCCTGGCGCACCCCAAGGCGATCGCCGCCTTCGGCCGCGAGTGCAACAAGCGCGGGATCTACCCGGAGTCGGTGGACATCGGCGGCAACCGGGTGCCTGCCTGGCGCGGGGTGCCGATCTTCCCCAGCAACAAGATCCCGATCAGCGACGCCCGCACCACGTCCATCCTGTGCATGCGCACCGGCGAGGACGAGCAGGGCGTGATCGGCCTGCACCAGCCGGGCATCCCGGACGAGATCGAGCCGAGCCTGTCGGTCCGGTTCATGGGCATCAGCGAGCAGGCGATCATCTCCTACCTGGTCACCGCCTACTTCTCCGCCGCGGTGCTGGTTCCGGACGCGCTCGGCGTGCTGGAGAACGTCGAGATCGGCCGCTGGCGCTGACCGCCGTGAACGCCATCGCGACCGGTGAGGGCCAGGACGCCGCGGCCCTGCTGGAACGGACGAGAGAAGCGGTCGACCCGCAGCTGCGCCGCACGGTGGAGAGCCTGCCGGGTCAGATGCGGCGCGTGGCGATGTACCACTTCGGCTGGGAGCACCAGGACGGCAGCCCCGCCGCGGGCGGGGCCGGGAAGGCCATCCGGCCGGCCCTGGTGCTGGCCGCCGCCCAGGCCCTGCGCGGTCCCGGGGCCGGCCCGGTCGAAGAGGCCGTACGGGCGGCGGCGGCCGTGGAGCTGGCGCACAACTTCACGCTGCTGCACGACGACATCATCGACAAGGACGTCCGGCGGCGCGGGCGGCCCACGGCCTGGACCGTCTTCGGGACGCCGGACGCCATCATCACGGGCGACGCGATGATGGCGCTCGCGCTGCGGCTGCTCGCGGAGGATCCGCATCCGGCCGCCGCGGCGGCCTCGGCCCGCCTCGCGGCCTGCGTCATCGAGCTGTGCGCGGGCCAGCAGGCGGACTGCGCCTTCGAGCAGCGCCCGGAGGTCTCGCTCGACGAGTGCCTGGCCATGGCCACGGCCAAGACGGGGGCGCTCCTGGGCTGCGCCTGCGCGCTGGGCGCCCTGTACGCGGGGGCCGGCCCGGACGGGGTCGACGCCATGGACGCCTTCGGGCGGGAGGCCGGTCTGGCCTTCCAGCTGATCGACGACCTGATCGGCATCTGGGGGGACCCGGGGCACACCGGCAAGCCCGCCGGGGCCGACCTGATCGCCCGCAAGAAGTCCCTCCCGGTCGTGGCCGCCCTCACCTCGGGCACCGCGGCGGGCAAGGAGCTGGCCGAGCTGTACGCCGGCCCCATGACCGGGGACGACGTACGCCGAGCGGCCGACGCGGTGGACCGGGCCGGCGGGCGCGACTGGGCGCAGGCGCAGGCCGCCGACCGGATGGGACGCGCGGTCCAGCAGCTGTCCCGGGCCGTACCGGACCTCGGGGCGGCGGGCGGGCTGTTGGCGCTCGCGGAGTTCGTGACGCGCCGTACGAGGTGAGCCCGAGGGGGGCGAAGTAGGCGGAAGGGGTTCGAGGCCTGTTCCGGTACCGCACGGTGCCGGAACGGGCCTTACCGCATTCCTGTGCCAACTCTAGGATCACTCGCGGTTGTTGACAGGCGAGTGAAGGGTGTGACCAGTGGCACTGGAGATACGTCAGGCGGATCGGTCGGACCGGGACGCGGTGGCGCGGCTGCTCGACGAGGCCTTCCGCACCGACCCGGTGAGCAGCTGGGTCTTCCCGGACCCGGAGCACCGGGCCGCGGTGCACGGGAAGTTCCTGGGCGTCTTCGTGGACGTGGCGCTGGAGGAGGGCCGGATCGACTACGCCGCCGACGGCTCGGCGGCCGCGCTGTGGCTGCGGATCCCGGCGGGTGACCAGGAGGGGGAGGACGAGGTCCCGGCCCGGATGCGGGCCGTGGCGGACCCGGACAACGAGCGGTGCGAGCTGGTGGGGCGCCTGACGGGCGCGGTGCACCCGACGGCCGAGGAGCACGAGTACCTGCTGATGATCGCGGTCGCCCCGGGCCGGCAGGGGCAGGGGCTCGGCAGCGAGCTGATCGCGCCGGTGCTGGAGCGCTGCGACCGCGAGGGCGTGCCGGCGTACCTGGAGGCGAGCAGCGAGCGCAGCAAGGGTCTGTACGAACGGCTCGGCTGGGAGTTCACGGGAGAGGCGGTGCGACTTCCGGACGGGCCGCTGATGTGGCCGATGTGGCGCAAGCCGCGCGGCTGAGGGCCGCGCGGGGCCTTTCCGGGAGGCGAGGCCCTTCCGGGAGGCGAGGCCCTTCCGGGAGGTGAGGCCCTTCCGGAAGGCGAGGGACGCGAGGGCTTGCGTAACCACTACAGCCGAAGTACTTTACTCGACGTGCCCCGGTGCGGTGGCACTGCCCAGTGGAAGAGAATCGCTTGCGCAAGCTCACGTACTTCATCGCCACGTCCGTCGACGGGTTCATCGGGGCCCCGAACGGCGACGGCGATTTCTTCTACAGCCACCTCGACGCCGAGTTCGTCGGTCACCTGGCGGCTGAATACCCCGAGACCATCTCGGCCCAGGCACGCGTCCAGCTCGGGATCGCCGACGCGGCGCCCCAGCGCTTCGACGCGGTGATCATGGGCCGCAACACCTACGAGCCGGGCCTGAAGCAGGGCATGACCAGCCCCTACGGCCACCTGCCCGAGCAGTACGTCGTCTCGGGCTCCCTCGCCACCCCGCCGGACCCGCAGGTCCGGCTGATCAGCGGCGACCTCGCGGCGCAGGTCCGCGAGCTGAAGGCCCGGGACGGTCTCGGCATCTGGCTCTGCGGCGGAGCGGACCTCGCCACCCAGCTGATCGACGAGATCGACGAGATCATCGTCAAGACCTACCCGGTCTTCGCGGGCACCGGTATGCCGATGTCCCGCGCCGGCTTCGACGTGCGCCTCCTGGAGCTCACCGGGGTCAAGACCTTCGGCGGCGGCCAGATCATCAGCACGTACGCCGTCCGCGAGAGCTGACCCGCCGAACGCACGGAACCGGCCTACCGTGGAGGTATGGCCGGTGAACAGCAGCACCACACGCACGAGACCGTGGCCCCGCAGGCCGGGCACGAACAGCAGACGTGCCCGGCGTGCGGACGCCGCGTCGACACAGTGGTCAGGCGGCGCAAGTCCCTCGGGATCTTCGTTCCGGTGTGGGGTCGGGGTCCCTGCCGGAACCCCGACTGCCGTGACTACTCGGACCCCGAGGAGCGGTGACTCAGCCCTTGGTGGCGAGGTCCTTCGCGCCCAGGCCCGAGGCGAAGCCGTTGGCCCAGAGCTGGTTGACGCGCGACCGCTCGGCGGAGTTCGGGTTGGCGTTCGTGCACGACGTGCCCGGGCCGCCACCCGACATCAGCTCGCTGCACGGGCCCGAGTAGTGGTCCGGCAGACCCAGCACGTGGCCGGTCTCGTGCGCCGTCACCCGGGTGGAGTTGTACTGCTGGTTCTGCCGGTAGTCCAGGAAGATGTATCCCCGGCCGTGCCCGTCCGTGCTCGCGTACGAGCCACGTGAGTCGTTGCCCTCGCGGTACGAGAAGTTCCCGCCCGAGGACACCTCCTGCAGCTTGACGTTGGACACCGAGCTGTTCCAGATCTGCGTGGAGCGGGCTATCTGGCTGCGGAAGCTGGGGGCACTGCGGGTGTTGTACGTGACGGTCACGGCCAGAACGCCGGGGTTGGCGGCGCGCTGCTCGGCGACCGAGCGCTGCACGGCCTCGAAGAAGGCCGCGTTGGCGGCCTCGTTCTCCGGCGAACGCTCGTACGCGGCGTAGCTCACGGCGTTTCCGACGGGAGCGGGCGCGGCGGTGGCGGTGGGGACGACACCAAGGGTGGCGGCGAGGCCGAGGCCGACGGTCGTGGCCAGCATGGCCTTACGGGAGTGGCGCATGTGGGGGAGCTCCTACTCGTCCGGTGCGGTGGGGGGTGGTCTTTCGAACCGGAGTCTGCGGGAGCACAAGTGCCCGGCGGATGATGTCACTCCCCGATAACGCGGACCTATCGGCAAGTTTTCGGCAGCCCAACAAGCGTGAGAATGGCGGGATTCGGGGGGCTATCGGTGGCTGGTGCGGTCCGCAGGGACCGGCCTACCCTCGGGTCATGGAGCTTGAGGTCAGGCATCTGCGCGCACTGTGCGCCATCGCCGACGCCGGAAGCCTGCACAAGGCCGCCCGGCAACTCGGCGTGAGCCAGCCCTCCCTGACGACCCAGTTGCGCCGCATCGAGCGGGCCCTCGACGGCGAGCTGTTCCTGCGCGAGCGGACCGGCTGCCGCCCCACCCCCTTCGGTCGGACCGTGCTGGGCCGGGCCCGCCCGCTCCTCGCCGAGATGGCCGCGCTGGTCGCGGAGGCCCGCGAACTGGCCCACGCCTCGCGGCTGCGCATCGGCTCGACCGCCAGCAGCGCGCTGCCGGGCTGGCTGCGGCGGATCCACCGGCGGCTTCCGGACACCGAGACCTCGCTGGTGGTGGACGTCTCCGCCAACGCGCTGCTCCGGATGGTCGCCGCGGGACAGCTGGACGTGGCGTTCGTGCACGAGGTGGAGGGCAGCCCGCTACGGGTGCCACCGGGGCTGCAGGTGCGCGTACTCATGGAACGGGAACCGCAGTTCGTGTCGATGTCCCGGGACCATCCGGCCGCCGGGCAGGCGGTGGTCTCCTTACGGGACCTGGCCGCCGACCGCTGGATGGTCGACCCCTCGGTCGACGGCGAGTGGGACGGCCTGCGCCGGGTCTTCGCCGGAGCCGGACTCGATCCGCCGGTGCTGCACGCCGACTACCACACAGCCGCCTCGTTGATCATCTCCGGTGAGGCGGTCGCCCCCTGCCAGCCGACCTCCGGGCCGCGCGAGGACATGGCGATCCGGCCGCTCTGCGGGGACCCGCTCGCCGTACGCCTGCTGCTGGCCACCCGACCCGGCGCGCACGCGGAGGTCTACGAGGACCTGCGCGCCGCCTATCGCGAGGCCGCCCTGCGGACGCCCCCGTACCGAGCCTGGCTGCACCACCACGCGAGCCCCCTGCTGGAGGTGGCGTAGCCTCGCGGGCCCAGAGGGCTTCCGGAACGGCCCAGGGGCGGCGGCCGACCGCTCCGCGGTGGACGTGACGCGGGTCACGGGAACTCCACCCCGGGTGCCGGACAGCTGACAGGAGTGACCACAGAGATGCGAACCCGGGTGCGGTCCGGGGATCCGGACGCCTATGCGGAGCTGTTCGACAGCTACGCGCGCACCCTCTACAACCATGCCTTCCGGATGACCGGCGACTGGGCCGCCGCGGAGGACGTCATGTCCGCCGCCTTCCTGGAGGCGTGGCGGCTGCGCGGCACGATCGACCCCGAGGGCGGCTCCTTGCGGCCCTGGCTGCTGGGCATCGCCACCAACCTCGCCCGCAACCACTGCCGCAGCAATCGGCGCTATCGGGCCGCTGCCGCCGCCACGGCGGCGGCCGGTGCCGTATCCGTGCCCGACCATGCCGAGGAGGTGGCCGGCCGCCTCGACGACAGGCGGCGGATCGAGGCCACGCTCGGGCAGTTGAGCGCGCTGCGCGGACCCGAGCGAGAAGTGCTCCTGCTGTGCCTGGGCGAGGGCCTGGAGTACGCCGAAGCCGCCCAGGTCCTCGGCATCCCGGTCGGAACCGTCCGGTCCAGACTGTCCCGGGCCCGTACGAAGCTACGCAAACTCGCTGAAACAGAACTGAAGAAGAAAAAGCGGGAACCCGCGGCTCGGCCCCGACAGACATATGGCGACCGCACGAACACGGTCCGGTCCGCACAGGAAGGAACCCGATGAACCCCGACCTCTCCCGGCCCCGCCCGGCCGGCGGGGAGGAGCACCCGCTCCTCCTGCCGTTCGCCGAACGGGAACTGCCCGCGGGCCGCCACCAGTTCCACAAGGAGCGCCTGATGGCCCAGATCCACGAAGACCTCCGCGCCGCCGACGTCCCCACCCCCGCCCCGGCCGGCCCCGCCCGTGCGGGCCGCTCGCGCAACCCGTTCCCGCGCCGGGCGTTCTTCGTGCCCGCCGCGGCCTTCGCCCTGGCCGGCGCGCTCGCCGTCGGCTTCCTCTCCTACGTGGACCGGGGCGCCGCGGACGGACCCGGCTCCACGATGGCCACGGGCCCGGCGCTCACCACCCGGATCGGCGCCGCCGACCCCCAGGGGACGCCACAGCTCCTGGACCGCATCTCCCTGGCCTCCTCCGCCGCCTCGGCCTCCGGCCCGGCGGTGCGAGCGGACCAGTTCATCTACATCGGGAGCAAGACGGCCAACACCTACGTGAAGACCGTCGGCGACAAGAGCACCCTGGTCAGCGAAGAACTGCACATGCGCCACCAGTGGAACTCCCCGGACGGCACGAAGGGCTGGCTGATCGAGCCCGGTAACACCGGCCCGGAGGGCGTGACCCTGGCCGGGCCCGACGAGAAGGGCAACACTCCGACGCCCTACCTCAACGCGCCCACGTACGACTACCTCGCGGGGCTCCCCACCGACCCCGACGTGCTGCTGAAGCGGATCTACCAGGAGACCCAGGGCCACGGCCGCGGCCCCGACCAGGAGGCGTTCACCACGATCGGCGACCTGCTGCGCGGCAGCTATCCGCCGGCCGAGCTCACGGCCGCGCTGTACAAGGCCGCGGCGAAGATCCCCGGCGTGGTGACGGTGGACGAGGCGGTCGACGCCGCGGGCCGCAGCGGGATCGCGGTCGCCCGACTCGACGAGCACTCCGGTCAGCGCGAAGAGTGGATCTTCGACAGCCAGACCCTCACCTTCCTGGGCGAGCGCAGCGTCCAGGTGCAGGGCGAGTCCGGCGAGCAGGGCCTGATCAAGCCCGGCACGGTCGTGTCCACCAGCGCCGTCATGAACCGGACGGTCGTCGACCGGATCAAGGAGCTGCCGACCGCGGCCCGCTGACCACCCACCCGGCGTCCGGGCCCGGTGCGCTCCTCAGCGTCGGGCCCGGGCCCGGTCGTACGCCAGGGCCGCGGTCCCCTGCGCGAGCAGGACCGCGCCCGCCGTCGCCCACCCCGGGCTGCGGCGGTGGGCCGCCCAGGCCAGCAGGGGTGCTCCCGCCGCCACTTGGGCCGTGCCCAGCAGCCGGGCCCGCGGGCCGCGGACCCACGGGCCCAGCGGGCCCCGTTCCGCCGCGTCGAGTTCGGCCCGTACCGCGTCGCGCCAGCCCGACCACTCCAGCGGTTCCACTCCGGGCGCCACCCGGGCCGCGGCCCGCAGCCGGTCGGCCGACTCGCCCGGGGCGAGCCCGGGCGGCAGTGCCAGTCCGGCACGCGTGAGCAGCGCGACCAGCGCGAGCAGCCGGGCCTCCCCGTCCACGGCGGGGTCGGCGTCCGCACGGGTGAGGCGCTCCAGTTCCGCCAGGTCGAGCACGGGGTCCAGGCCGAGCCGCGCCGACAGGGCCCGCATGGCATCGGGCTCGCCGGACGGACTCCCGGCCGCGTCCCACGCGTGGGCGACGGTCCGCCGGAACCCGCCGGCCAGGGCGAATCCGGCCCGGCCGGCCTCCCACCACAGGCTCAGCACCGGCCAGGTGGTGCCCGTCGCGAGCGCCGAGCCCCAGTCGGTGAGGACCTCCGCCACGGTCTCGGGGCCGTCCCGCCAGGGCTTGTCCTCGGGGACGAGCACGCTCCACCCGCCCGCCGGGGCGAGCAGCAGGCGCACGCGCAACAGGTGTGCCGGGGGCCGGACGGCAAGGGGTTCGGCGCGGCAGAGCAGCATTCCGCCGGTCGCGGCCCTGGATATTGACATGCCCACACAATAGTGCAAAACGGACCGATCGGCGGGGTTCCGGCAGGGCGCTTGACTTCCCTCAACCGCGATATATCGTGTTAACAGAAGACGCGATATGTTGCGTGCGTCGAGCCCGGTCCGTGAACGCACGAGGAGGATCAGCACCATGGCAGAGCAGTCGCCCGAGTCGTCGTCGCCGACGACGTGGCACTTCGCCGAAGCGCAGAAGCTCACCTTCGAGGAGCCGGTGACCGAGCTCCGCGTCCGCCTCGTGAGCGGCACGGTGAACGTGGTCGCCGCCGAGGAGGGGCCGGCCCGCCTGGAGGTGACCGAGGTGGACGGACCGCCGCTGTACGTCGTACAGGACGGCGGCACGCTGACCGTCTCCTACGAGGACCTGCCCTGGAACGGCTCCCAGGGCCTCAAGCAGTGGTTCGAGACCAAGCCCTGGAAGGCCTGGGCCGGTTCCGCCTCGGGCCGCAAGGCCTGGGAGCGCAGCGTCGCGATCACCCTCACCGTGCCCGCCGCCACTCAGGTCCACGTGGCAGCGGTCGGCGCCGCCGTCTTCGTCTCCGGCATCTCCGGCGGTACGGACGTCAACGGGGTCTCCGGCGATGCCACGCTGGTCGGGCTGTCCGGCCGGGTCAGGGCGCACACCGTGTCCGGCAGCGTCGAGGCCCAGTCCGTCTCCGGCGAGTTCGGCTTCCACTCCGTCTCCGGCGGCCTGACGGTGGTCGACGGCTCGGGCGGCAACGTACGGGCCGACTCGGTCAGCGGTGACATGCTCATCGACCTCGCCGCGGACCCGGCCGCCCCCGAGCCGGTGGACATCTTCCTCAACTCCGTCTCCGGGCAGGTCGCGATCCGCCTCCCGCACCCCGCCGACGCCAAGGTCGAGGCCAACACCGCCACCGGCCGCGTCTCCAACGCCTTCGAGGACCTGCGGGTCTCGGGGCAGATGGGCGCCAAGCGGATCACCGGAACTCTAGGCTCCGGCGCGGGCACCCTGCGGGCGACCACGGTCTCCGGCTCGATCGCGCTGTTGCGTCGTCCGCAGGCCGACGCCGAGGGCCCCGCGGCCCCCCTCACGCTCGACAAGAAGGTGCTCTGACATGCCGCCCGTCTTCGCCCACGGCCGACTCCGCCTGTACCTCCTCAAGTTGCTGGACGAGGCCCCGCGTCACGGGTACGAGGTGATCCGCCTGCTGGAGGAGCGCTTCCAGGGCCTGTACGCGCCCTCCGCGGGCACCGTGTACCCGCGACTGGCGAAGCTGGAGGCCGAGGGCCTGGTCACGCACGCCACCGAGGGCGGGCGCAAGGTGTACTCGATCACCGACGCCGGCCGGGCCGAACTGGCCGACCGCGGCGGCGAACTGGCCGACCTGGAACTGGAGATCCGCGACTCGGTGACCGAACTCGCCGCCGAGATCCGTGACGACGTCCGGGGCGCGGCCGGTGACCTGCGTCGCGAGATGCGGGCCGCGGCCTCGGCCTCGGCGACCCGGGTCGAGGACGAGTCCTGGAAGGCCGCCAAGGAGGACCTGCGCAAGGCGCGGCAGGAGTGGAAGGAACAGGCGCGCCGGGCGAAGGACGAGAGCCGCCGCGCCCGTGAGGAGGCGCAGCAGGCCCGCCGCCAGGCCAAGGAGGCCCAGGAGCGGGCCCGCGAGGAGGTCCAGCGCATCGCGGGCCAGCTGCAGGAGCAGTTCGCCAAGTCCGGCGGAGTCCTGGGCAGCCTGGCGGGAGCCTGGCTCGGCGGTGCGCCTGCCGCGGGCTCGGCCGATGCCTCGGCGGCGGCGGACGCGGATCGGGCTTCGGAGTGGGCCGCGGATCTGACGGCCACCGGTGAGCCGGCCCGTGACCTCGACCGGCTGCTCGACCGTTTCCGCGACGAGGTGCGCGACGCGGCCCGGGACCGGGGGGTGACCTCGGCCCAGGTGGCCGAGGCCCGCCGGCACCTCGAAGCCGCACGCGGCCGACTGGGAACCACGTTCGGGGTCACGTCGTAGCCCACCTGCGACACCGCTGCCGGGGCGCCGCCCCGGACCCCGCGCCTCAAACGCCGGCGAGGCTGGAGGGACCTCGCGCCTCGAACGCCGGCGGGGCGGGAGGGTGGGCGCCGCCCCGGAGTCCGTGCCCGGGCGGGGCGTGGGTGGTCAGGCGGCCAGGGTTGTTTCGGCGGTGTTGTAGGTGACGCCGTGGTCCGACAGGACCTCGGCGACGGTGCCGGGGCGGGAGAGCAGGGCCAGGAGCAGGTGCAGGGTGCCGATGTGGTTGTCCTTGCGGCCCAGGGCGATCCGTAGGGACTGCTCCAGCACCTTCTTCGACCCCTCGGCGAAGGGGACGTGGTGGCTGCCGGTGCGGTCGCCCGTGTCCGCTCGGCCGAGGGCGGAGCGGAGCGAGGCGCCCAGGGTCCGCCTGCGGGGCGCCGGGGTCGCGAGGACGCCCTCTCCGTGGGTCTCCTCGATGCGCGAGACGATCTCGGTGAGGTCGATGCCGAGCCCGGCCAGCGCCTCCTCGTCGGCCCGGGACATGCCGCCCCGACGGCGGGCGGCCGTGAGGTCGGCGGCCACCGCCGTGCGATCCACGCCGAGCGGGTCCAGGGTGCCCAGGGCCAGCAGGGAGAGCAGCAGGTGTTCCTCGGTGACGGTGGCGGCCCCGCTCCGGCGGGCCTCGGTCACCGCCCCGGTCACGGTCGACCGGGCGTCGCGGGTGAAGCGTTCGAACATCAGAGCCTCCCGTATTTCTTGTGCACGGCCTGCCGGCTGACGCCCAGCTCGGCCGCGATCTCCTGCCAGGACCAACCCTGCGCGCGGGCGCTGCGTACCTGTACGGCCTCCAGCTGCTCCAGCAGCCTGCGAAGGGCGGCCACGGCATGCAGGCCCACGCGCGGGTCACGGTCACCGGCCCGCTCGGCGAGATCAGTGGCTTCGGTCATGGATGTCAATGTAGGTTGACGAGAGAGGTTCGTCAACCTCAGTTGACATCCAAGAGGGTCAGGGGGTGAGGACGATCTTTCCGAAGAGGTCGCCCGACGCGAGCTTCTCGAACCCCTCCCGCGCCCGGTCCAGCGGCAGCACCTCGTCGATCACCGGCCGCAGCCCGGTGGTCGCGCAGAAGGCGAGGAGGTCCTCCAGCTCGTCCTTCGAGCCCATCGTCGAGCCGACCACCTTCAGCTCCAGGAAGAAGATCCGGGTCAGCTCGGCGTGCGCGGGGCGGTCGCCGCTGGTGGCGCCGGAGATCACCAGGGTGCCGCCCGGGCGCAGGGACTTCACGGAGTGCGACCAGGTGGCCGCGCCCACCGTCTCGATCACCGCGTCCACCCGCTGCGGCAGCCGCGCGCCCGGCTCGAAGGCCTCCACGGCGCCCAGCTCCACGGCCCGCTTGCGCTTGGCCTCGTCCCGGCTCGTGGCGAAGACCCGCAGGCCGGCCGCCTTGCCGAGGGCGATCGCGGCGGTCGCGACACCCCCGCCGGCGCCCTGCACCAGGACGGAGTCCCCGGGGCGGACCCCGGCGTTGGTGAACAGCATCCGGTACGCCGTCAGCCAGGCCGTCGGAAGGCAGGCGGCCTCCTCGAAGGTCAGCTCCGCGGGCTTGCGCAGCACGTTCCAGGCGGGGACGGTCACCTGCTCGGCGAAGGTCCCCTGGTAGCGCTCGGTCAGGATCGAGCGCGGCTCGTCCGGGCCGACCCCGTGACCGCTCTGGCCGATCACGGAGTGCAGGACGACCTCGTTGCCGTCCTGGTCGATCCCGGCGGCGTCGCAGCCGAGGATCATCGGGAGTCTTTCCTCGCCGAGGCCGACCCCGCGCAGCGACCACAGGTCGTGGTGGTTGAGGGAGGCGGCCTTGACGTTCACGGTCACCCAGCCGGGCCGGGCCTCGGGGGCCGGGCGGTCGCCCAGCTCAAGGCCGTTCAGCGGCTGGTCACGGTCGATTCGGGCGGCGTAGGCAGCGAACATGCGGCGACGCTACCGCTCGGTAGGGCCGGGTTCCAGACCTCCCGCGACCGCACGGGTGAGGCCTTCGTCGCACCCGTGCGGTGACGGGGAAACGCAGAGGCCCGACCGGAGGGATCCGGTCGGGCCTCTGCGCGTACTGCTCAGCTCCGGTCTCAGACCAGGCGGGCCACTCCGTCGACCTTGGCCGCGGCGGCCACGGCCGTGGCGACGGCCTCGGCCACGCGCTCGTCGAACGGCGACGGGATCACGTAGTCGGCGGCGAGCTCGTCACCCACGACGCCGGCGATGGCGTCGGCGGCGGCGATCTTCATGCCCTCGGTGATCCGGGTGGCGCGCACCTTGAGGGCGCCCGCGAAGATGCCCGGGAACGCCAGCACGTTGTTGATCTGGTTGGGGAAGTCCGAACGGCCCGTGGCCACGACCGCCGCGTACTTGTGCGCGACGTCCGGGTGGACCTCCGGGTTCGGGTTGGCCATGGCGAAGACGAACGCGTCCTTCGCCATCGAGGCCACCGCCTCCTCCGGCACCGTACCGCCGGAGACGCCGATGAAGACGTCCGCACCGTTCAGCGCGGTCTCCAGGGAGCCCGTCTGGCCGGTCTTGTTGGTCAGGCTCGCGATCTCCGCCTTGACGTCCGTCAGGTCGTCGCGGTCCGCGGACACGACGCCCTTGCGGTCGGTGACGCAGACGTCGCCGATGCCCGCGTCCACGAGGATCTTGGCGATGGCGATACCGGCCGCGCCCGCACCCGAGATCACGGCGCGCAGGTCGCCGAGGGTGCGACCCGTCAGCTTCGCGGCGTTGCGCAGCGCGGCGAGCGTCACGATGGCCGTGCCGTGCTGGTCGTCGTGGAAGATCGGGATGTCCAGCGCCTCCTGGAGGCGGCGCTCGATCTCGAAGCAGCGAGGCGCCGAGATGTCCTCGAGGTTCACGCCGCCGAAGGACGGGGCGAGACGGATGACCGTCTCGATGATCTCGTCCGTGTCCTTGGTGGCGAGCGCGATCGGAACCGCGTCGACGCCACCGAACTGCTTGAAGAGGATGGCCTTGCCCTCCATGACCGGGAGGGAGGCTTCGGGACCGATGTCACCGAGTCCGAGCACGGCCGTACCGTCGGTGACGACGGCGACCACGTTGGACTTCCAGGTGTACTCGTTCACCAGCTCCGGCTGCTCGGCGATGGCGCTGCAGACCTTCGCCACGCCGGGCGTGTAGGCGAGGGAGAGGTCATCCTTGTTGGTGACCGGCACTGTGGCCTGGATGGCCATCTTGCCGCCCCGGTGCAGCGCGAACACCGCGTCCGGGTTGTTGTCCGTGACGCTGTCACTGCGAGGGTTGAAGATTTCCGCTGCCACTTCGTGTGACCCCTTAAGTCCTTTGAATCGTTGAGGGTGGCCACTCCTGGTTAAGGGGTGGGCGGGCACCGCGTCCGTACTCCGCGTCAACGGTTGGCCCGTCTCCGCGAAGGGGAGGTTCGTACGCGCGGGCGCGCCGCACGCGCGCCCTGAGCCCCGGATGAGGGGTGTAAGGATCTGTTCTACCCGAAGAACGCTCGCCCAGACGAGTCGATTCCCGCTCAACTGTAGGCCCCTTGCCCGGCTTTTGGCGAAAAGTCCAAACCTTGCCGTCCAGTGGGCGAGACGCTCCGTAGAAACTGCGGCAGAACCAGCAGGTCACAGCAGTATCTGCGGCATCGAACCCTGTTCCCCGCAGTCCTGTTGGGCTACCCCGGGCGCCCGTTATGCGATTTTGACCTGACGGGCACCCTGAATGTCTCAGTCCGAATGGCAAGATGCCGTAATCACACAAGGTCGCGACACTCGATGGTGCGTGTCCGACCGTTTTTCGTTGCTTTTCCACCAGCGCCGGAGGAACCAAGCCATGACCGCTAGCACCACCCGTCGTACGACCGCCGCACGGTCCCGGATCGCCGCGGTCGGCGCGATCGCGGTCGCGGGCACCCTGATCCTCACCGGCTGTGGTGACCAGACCGACAAGGCCTCCGGCACCCCGTCGGGCGCGGCCGCCAACAGCAGCGCTCCGCTCTTCTCCAAGCTCCCGAAGAAGGTCCAGGACGCCGGTGTCATCAAGGTCGGCACGGACGCCACCTACGCGCCGATGGAGTTCACCGAGGGCGGCAAGATCGTCGGTGTCGACCCCGACGTGGCGGCGGCCATGGCCAAGCAGCTCGGCGTGCAGTTCAAGTTCGAGTCCGGCACCTTCGACACGCTGATCGGCAGCATGCAGACGGGCCGGAGCGACCTGGTCATGTCCTCCCTCACCGACACCAAGGCCCGTCAGGAGGGCCTGGACGACAAGGGCGCCAAGACCGGTGCCGGTGTCGACTTCGTCGACTACTTCTCCTCCTCGACCGGCATCCTGGTCAAGAAGGGCAACCCCCAGGGCATCAAGACCCTCGACGACCTGTGCGGCAAGACGGTCGCCGTGCAGCGCGGCACCACGTACGAGGACTCGGCCAAGACCCAGGCCGAGAAGTGCAAGACGGACGGCAAGGGCGAGCTCAAGGTCGAGTCCTTCCCGACCGATGCCGAGGCCCAGACCCGCGTGAAGGCCGGCGGCGCCGCCGCGGACCTGAACGACTCCCCGGTCGCCGCGTACATCGCGCAGACCGCCGGTGGCGGCAACGACTTCGAGGCCATCGCCAACCCGACCGACGCCGGTCTCTTCGGCATCGCGGTGGACAAGAAGAACACCCAGCTGCGCGACGCGCTCAAGGAAGCCCTTGACGCGGTCATCAAGGACGGCACCTACAAGGCCGCCCTGGACAAGTGGAACGCGGGCTCCGGCGCCGTGACCGAGGCCAAGATCAACGCCGGTTCCTGATCTCCGCGTACCGCCGCAGCACACTGAAGGGCAGTCACTGTGACTGACAAGCTCGACAAGGTCCCGGGCCCGGCGGACACCCCGCCGGCCGGGGCCGTCCCCCCCGAGGCCATCAAGGCCATCCCGGTGCGCCACTACGGCCGCTGGATCAGCGCCGTGGTCGTCATCGGCCTGGTCGTGGCGCTCGCCGTCGCCTTCTCGCAGGGCAACGTGCGCTGGGCCACCGTGCCGGAGAAGCTGTTCGACCCGACGATCCTCCGCGGTGTCGTCAACACGGTCTGGATCAGCATCACCTCGATGGCCCTGGGCCTGGTCCTCGGTATCCTCTTCGCCGTCATGCGGCTCTCGAAGAACCCGGTGACCAGCACCATCGCCTGGTTCTACATCTGGCTGTTCCGTGGCACCCCGGTGTACGTGCAGCTGTTGATCTGGTTCAACCTCGCCCTGATCTTCCCGATCCTCAACCTCGGGTTCTACAAGGACGAGATGACCCAGGTCATGACGCCCTTCCTGGCCGCCCTGCTGGGTCTCGGCCTGAACGAGGGCGCCTACATGGCGGAGATCGTCCGCGCCGGCATCCAGTCGGTCGACGAGGGCCAGACCGAGGCCTCGCACGCGCTCGGCATGACCCGCACGCAGACGATGCGCCGCGTCGTGCTGCCGCAGGCCATGCGGGTGATCGTGCCGCCGTCGGGCAACGAGTTCATCAACATGCTCAAGACCTCGTCGCTCGTGGTCGCCGTGCAGTACTTCGACCTGCTGCGCGCGGCCCAGGACATCGCCTCGACCTCGTTCGCGGTGATGGAGATGTTCTTCGTCGCGTCGATCTGGTACCTCGCCCTGACCAGCGTGTTCAGCGTCGGCCAGTACTACCTGGAGCGCCGTTACGCCCGTGGCGCGCTCCGCTCGCTGCCGCCGACGCCGCTGCAGAAGATCAAGGCGAAACTGTCCAGCTTCTCGAACCGCAAGGCGGTGGCCTGATGACGACTGCCATGGTGAAGGCCGAGGGCGTCCACAAGTCCTACGGTGCGGCGCACATCCTCAAGGGCATCGACCTGGAGGTCGCCCCGCGTGAGGTGTTCTGCCTGGTCGGCCCGTCCGGCTCCGGCAAGTCGACCTTCCTGCGGTGCATCAACCACCTGGAACAGGTCAACGCGGGACGGCTCTACGTCGACGGCCAGCTGGTGGGCTACCGCCAGAAGGGCGACAAGCTCTACGAGCTGAAGGACAGCGAGGTCGCGGCCCAGCGCCGGGACATCGGCATGGTCTTCCAGCGCTTCAACCTCTTCCCGCACATGACGGCCATCGAGAACGTCATGGAAGCCCCGGTCATGGTCAAGGGCGAGTCCAAGGCGGTGGCGCGCGAGCGCGCCGTCAAGCTCCTGGACCGCGTGGGCCTCGGCGACAAGGGCGGGAACTACCCCACCCAGCTCTCCGGCGGCCAGCAGCAGCGCGTGGCCATCGCCCGCGCGCTCGCCATGGAGCCGAAGCTGATGCTCTTCGACGAGCCCACCTCGGCGCTCGACCCGGAGCTGGTCGGTGACGTCCTCGACGTCATGCGGGACCTCGCCGAATCGGGCATGACCATGATCGTGGTCACGCACGAGATGGGCTTCGCCCGCGAGGTCGGCGACAACCTCGTCTTCATGGACGGCGGCGTCGTCGTGGAGTCCGGCCACCCCCGCGACGTCCTGGGCAACCCCCAGCACGACCGCACGAAGGCCTTCCTCTCGAAGGTGCTGTAGCTCCGACAGGTGCTGTGGTCCGCATCCGCGGACGGACGAGGGGCGGTACGGGATCCCCGTACCGCCCCTCAGTCCTTTCCGAGGCCCGGACCCCCGCTTCAGGTCCCCGCTTCAGGTCCCCGCCTCGGGTCTCTGCTTCGGGTTTTTGCTTCAGGTCCCTACTTCAGACCTAGGACCAGCGCGTCCGAGGGGGAGCGCCAGACCGTACGGGCCTCGGCGAAGCCCGCGGCGCGCAGGGTCTCGGTGTGCCAGGCCTCGGAGGGGGTGTCGCCGTCCGCGTGCTCCCCGTAGATCTCGAAGCGCCGCTTCACCTGCTCGGCCAGCGCCGGCTCGGCGCCCGCCAGCTCCCACCACTCGCGCCAGTCCACCGCCCCGGCCGTCCTGGCCCGGTCCATGCCGGCGTGCCGGTGGGCGTGCTCGGCGGCGTCGATGCGCGGGGTGGCCGGGTCGGGCATGTGGTCGGCGTTCATGAACACCCCGCCCGGGGGCAGGAGCGGTGCGAGCTGCCCGTACAGGACGGCCAGCTCCTCGCTCGGCAGCCAGTGCAGGGCGGTGGCCGTCAGGATCGCGTCGTACGTGGCGTGGGGGAGGGTGCTGCGCCAGTTCGGGTCCTTGAGGTCGGCGGTCACGAAGGTGACGCGTGCGTCACCCGCGAAGTGCCCCTCGGCGATGGTCAACAGGGCGGGGTCGAGATCGACGCCCGTACCGGTGGCTTCCGGGAACCTCTTGAGGACGCGGTCCGTGATACTTCCCGTACCGCATGCGAGATCCAGCACCCGGGGGGCGGGTCCCACCAGTGCCTCGACCATGTCCAGCATCACGCGGAACCGCTCCTCGCGGTCGGGCATGTACCACTCCTGCTGCCGGTCCCAGCTGTCCTGCCAGGCCTGCCAGTCGGTCGTGCCCGTCGCTTCGGTCGTATCCGCCGTGTTCGCCGTAACCGTCATCCCGAACCCCTCCACACGTAATACCCTCGAAGACGTCTCAGCCGTTACCGGAGACATTAATCCGCAGCCGTAAGGACTACAAGTGGAACTGGCCCATTACTCGGACTTCGCCGTGCGCCTGGTCAACACCGAGGAGCCGGCCCGCAACAAGGACTCGCTCACCTCGGTGGACGCCGTCCGCGCCCTGTTCGGCGCCAGTCAGCAGATGGCGCGCCGCGTCACCGACGGTGACGTCACCCGCTTCCGCAACGTCCGCGGCCGCCTGCGCTCCGTCTTCGAGGCGGCCGACGGCGGCGACGAGGTCCTCGCGGTCGACCTGCTGAACTCGCTGCTCATGGAGTTCCCCGTCAGCCCCCAGGTGTCCGGCCACGAGACCCTCGCCGACGACGGGCGCCCCGACTGGCACATCCACCTCGCCGAGCACCCCTCGAACGCCTCCGCGGGCTACGCCGCCATGGCCGCCATGGGCCTGGCCTTCGCCCTCACCGAGCACGGCCCCGACCGCCTGGGCCTGTGCCAGGCAGCGCCCTGCCGCAACGCCTACCTCGACACCTCCACCAACCGCTCCCGGCGCTACTGCTCCGACCGCTGCGCCACCCGGGCGAACGTGGCCGCCTACCGCGCCCGCAAGCGGCTGGAGGCCGAGGCGTCCGCCCACAGCGGGCGCAGCGCCGAGGCCGCCCAGGACAGCCGGGCCCTCAGCGAACGCTGATCGTCCTCGCGCGGCCGGAAGCGCAGCACCGCCGTCGCCAGCACCAGCTCGGCGGGCACCGGCCCGAAGACGGTGCTGTCGCCGGTCTCGTTGTACGGGTTGTCGCCGAGCACCCACCAACTGCCGCCCGGCCGCCGCTCCACCGCGCGCTTGACCACCAGCAGGTCCTGCTGGAGCGGATGCCGCAGCACCACCACGTCGCCCGGCCGTACGGCAGCCCCGTACCGGACCACGAGCCGGTCCCCGTTCAGCAGCGTGGGCACCATCGAAGGCCCCGTCACCTCCACCACCTCGAACCGCTTGCGCGGGCGCCCGTTCTCCACCATGCGTGTCCTCCTCGTCACCCCCGCATGCTGCCGCACGGGTCCGTACATTCGCTCACCGGTCCGGCCGTGCCCCTGGACTTTTGTCCTAAGCCCATGGGGGCGCCCGCGAAATCCGGTTGTTCAGCGAGTAATCTCCCCCTTGAGAAGACGATCACGAGGAGGACAAACTCCATGCTTTCCCGCCTCTTCGCCCCCAAGGCGAAGGTCTCCGCCCACTGCGATCTTCCGTGCGGCGTGTACGACCCTGCCCAGGCCCGCATCGAGGCCGAGTCCGTCAAGGCCGTGCAGGAGAAGTACCAGGCCAACGAAGACGCCGACTTCCGCGCGCGCGCCATCACCATCAAGGAGCAGCGCGCCGAGCTCGCCAAGCACCACGTCTCGGTGCTGTGGAGCGACTACTTCAAGCCCCCGCACTTCGAGAAGTACCCGCAGCTGCACACCCTGGTCAACGACACCCTGAAGGCCCTCTCGGCCGCCAAGGCGTCGAACGACCCGGCGACCGGCGCGAAGGCTCTTGAGCTCATCGCCGAGATCGACCGCATCTTCTGGGAGACCAAGGCCGCCTGACCCTGGGCGCCCGAGGCACCTCCCCGCGCTCCTGTACGGGAGCGCACATGACACCGGCCCGACCGCTCCGAGCGGTCGGGCCGGTGTCATGCGCACCCCCTACGGGCACTCGGCGACGAGCTCGCGAATCGCCGAGGCGAGCCGCTCGGGAGGCGGTCAGGAGCCTGGGGCGTCCTGCTCGGTTCGGGCTTCGCGGGTCGCGGCCAGGTGTCTGGCCTGGCGTCTCGTCAGCAGCTCGTCCACCGGCTCCAGGAGCCGGTCCCATGCGCGTTCGGCCTCCGGCGAACGCCGGGGAGTGCGTGCGTAGTTCTGGGCTGCGGCGATCGCCTCGTCGTAGAGGCCCTGATCCGTGGGGAGGGCGGTCGAGCGTTCGCGTCGCAGCCACGTGATCAGCCACGGCATGTCCCGGGACCAGTGCGGGTTCCCCAAGGAGCGCACGCGCAGGTATCCCAGCTGGTCCCACCAGCGGCGGTTGTGCCACTTGCGCGAGTGGGCCGGCGGCAGGCCGGGCGGGAGGTCCTTCACCGGACCCATGGTGCCCGGTGGCGGCGCCGGAGCCGACGGAATTCGGTGCCGGCGGACGGAACCGGCCAGTACGAGCGGGGTCCGGGCCGGGCCCGAAGGCCGGTGCCCGGACCCCCGGGGGTCACTCGTCGTCCTCGTCCTCGTCGTCGTCCAGCCGGGCCAGCCACGTGGCCAGGCGTTCCACCGGGACCTCGAAGTCCGGGTTCAGGTCGACGAAGGTGCGCAGCTGCTCGGCGAGCCACTCGAAGGTGATCTCCTCCTCGCCGCGCCGCTTCTCCAGCTCCTCGATGCCGCGATCGGTGAAGTACAAGTCGGGCTCCGTGCCGTGATGTGGGTGTGCAGGGGGTGTTTCCCGCCAGGATAATCCGCCTATCGGCGACACCTCCCGCACGCGCCGTCCCCGGGTCTAGCCTGGATGCCCAACGAGCGGGGGGTGCGGATGACGGACGGGCGCACGACAGGGTCCGCGCGCGCCTTCGAGCTTCTGGAGCCCCTCGTCCAGGCGGCGACCGTACGCGTCCACGCCCCGCCGGGAGGGTATGAGAACCCTCGCAGTCATCGGACCGGTCCCACCTGGGGGAGCGGCTTCTTCGTCGCCCCCGGCTGGGTCCTGACGTGCGCGCACGTGGTCGGCGAAGGGGGTGCTGCGGTGCGTCTGACGGGACGCGAGGTCGGCATCACCTTTTCCGCCGGGAGCGGCACCGGCACGGTCACCGGGCGCGTGGAGTGCGTACTGCCCGAGCGGCTGGAGGAACGGCGGCCCGGCCGGCACGCCCTGTGGGACCTGCCCGACCTGGCGCTGGTCAGGGTCCTGGCCCCCGTCTCGCACGCCTGCGTGTTCCTGACCGACCGCTCCAGACCCCGCTTCGACGAGGTCGCCTACTTCGGCTGCACCGAGGACCTCGGCACCCCCGAGATCACCGGCCGCACCACCCGCCTGCGCGGCACCGCCGGCAACGGCGCGGCCATCCGGCTGGGCGACGACGACGAGATCGAGCCCGGCATGTCCGGCGGGCCCGTGGTGGACCTCGCCCGCGGCGAGGTCGTCGGTGTGCTCAAGGCCCGGCGCCAGACGGGCGGCGGCGGGCTCGCCGTCTCCGTCGTACAACTGCGCACCCTGCCGATGGCCGCACGCGGCCAGGTCGGGCTCCACCGCCGGATCATGCAGGCCCACGACCTGTACCACTACGACCAGCACCTCAGCGATCTCGACAACCGGCGGACCTGGACGGACGTGCACGGCGAGCTCCCGCCGGAGGAGGGCGACCCGTACGCGGGCCGGGGCCGGCTCACCCCCGGCGAGCGCACCACCCTGTGCGGGCTACTGGCCGAGCTGCCCCCGCCCGGCTCCTCCGAGGTCGTACGCGCCCTGGTCGAGGCGGCGCGCGGCGAGGAACCGGACCCGCTGCCACCGGCCCCGCTGAGCTGGCGCGACGGCCTGGGGCTGCTGCACGACCCGCCCGGCGGGACGGCGGAGGCCGCGGCGATGCTCCGGTACGCGACGGACGTGAGCGTGGCCGAGTACCGCGAGCCGGTCACACCGGGCGCGGACGAGGAGCTGTGGGACTGGGTACGGGCCACGGCCGAGCGGCTGTGGCGGCCGCTGCGGCGCGAGCTGGGCGAGCGCCACGAACGGGGTCTCGCCGAGCGCGAGCGGCGCCGTCGGGCCTCGGCCGGGCGGGCGGTGCACGGCCCGGCGCGGCGGTCCGGCGGGCTGCCGCCCGGGGCCTCGGTGCTGCTGGAGGTGTGGGCGCACGGCTGGGAGGACGTCTACGACTGGCGGGTCTCGGTGCTGGCCGGTCCCGCGCACGCCGGCCGGCTGACGCCGGTGGACTCGGGCGTACGGGCCACCCTGCCGGGTCTGCCGGAGGCGTTACGGGCCCCGCTCGCCGAGGGTTTCCGGCGCTGCGACACCCATGAGACGGCGGCCCTGCTCGAAGTGGCCGTGGCCCCCGCGCTGTTCGGGCTGGCGGTGGACGAATGGGTGGTGGTGGGCGGCGTACCGCTCGGCGTGCAGCGGCCGGTGGTCCTGCGCCACCCCGCCGGCGCGAACCCGGGCACCGCGCACCCCGCGGGCGCGAACCCGGGCGGGGCCCGGGAACACCCCGCCGACCGCGAGGGCACCGACGCCTCCGCCCGCTGGGCGCGGGTCCAGGCGGGACCGCTGCAGGACGAACGCGCCGACTGCGTACGGGGCCGCCCGCGCACCCCCGCCACCGAGTGGCTGACCGGCCTCCCCGACAACACCGTGCCGGTGCACTGCCGGGCGGCCGACCAGGATCCCACGCTGGGGTCGCTGCACGCGGTACGGGACGCCGGGTACGGGGTGGTGGTGACCCGGCGGCCGCCCCCGGACCCGGGAGCCTCCTGCGCGCCCTTCCACCGCGGGTTGCGGGAGGAACTGGCCGACGCCGGACGGGCGGAGGTGCTCCCGGAGCGCCTGCAGAACCTACGGGGGAGGGCGTACGCGGCGGACCCCGACGCCTACTGGGCGGCCGGGACGGGGCTGGTGTGGGAGGACCCGGCGCGGCCGCTGCCGGACGAGGAGCCGCTCCAGGGCGACCTGTGACGGCGACGGCGGCGGCAACGGCGGCGACGGCTATGGCTATGGCTATGGCGCGACGCGAGGGTGGCGCGGGCGCGGGGTGGACGCGAGCGGCGGACGCGAGGGAGGGAGCAGGAGCACCATGAACGACGAGTGGCTCATTTACCGCGGGGTGGGCGAACCCCACGACGGGATCGACGCCCTGCCCGACCCGCCGCCCTGGCGGGACTTCGACGGCGGCCCCGTGGCCGAGCCGGACGGTCCGGCCCGGGTCGCCGACGGCAACGTGGCCCGGCGGCTCGGGGCGCACCGGCAGGCCGCCGAACTGCACCGGCCGGAACCGGAGGAGCTGGAGGCCATCAACGCGGCCCTGTACCTGCGCCGGCCCCTGCTCGTGACCGGCTTCCCCGGCACCGGGAAGTCCACCCTCGCGCACGCCGTCGCCCACGAGCTGAAGCTGGGGCGGGTGCTGCGCTGGCCGGTCGTGTCCCGGACCGTGCTCCAGGACGGCCTCTACCGCTACGACGCCCTGGCCCGGCTGCAGGACGTGCAGATCGCGGCGAGCGGCGGCAGCGGCTCCGGAGTCGGTGGCCCGGCCGCCGCCACGGACCCCGGGGTCCCCGGCATCGGGAAGTACATCCGGCTCGGGCCGCTCGGCACCGCCCTGCTGCCGACCGCCCGACCCCGCGTCCTGCTCATCGACGAGCTCGACAAGAGCGACATCGACCTCCCCAACGACCTGCTGAACGTCCTGGAGGAAGGGGAGTTCGCCCTCCCCGAGCTGGAACGCGTCGCCGACGTCGAGCCCGAGGTGCAGGTGCTCACCGACGACGGGACCAAGGTCACCGTCCGCGGCGGCCGCGTCCGCTGCCGCGCCTTCCCCTTCATCATCCTGACCAGCAACGGGGAACGGGACTTCCCCGCCGCCCTGCTGCGCCGCTGCATCCAGCTGGCGCTCGGGCAGCCCGGCGAGAAACGGCTCGCCACCATGGTCCGCGCCCACCTCGGCGAGGAGGCCGCCCGCCTCGGGGCGGACCTGATCCGGGAGTTCCTCAGCCGCTCCCAGTCCGAACTGGTCGCCGCCGATCAGCTGCTCAACGCCGTGTACCTGACCCACTACGCCGCCCCGCCCACCCGGGAGGACCTCGCGGACCTGCTCATCCAGCGCCTCGACCGTCCGAGGTGATCGGCCGTGGCCTCCGCCGGCGCGCCCGGCGTCCGTGAACTGGCCGCGCTGCTGCGCGCCGCCGGGCTCGACCCGTCCGCCGGGGAGCTCGCCGACGCCCTGTGGCTGGCCGGGCA
>NZ_JBGBPT010000049.1:0-33876 GCF_041106355.1 Streptomyces sp. BF23-19
TGGTACCGGTGGAAGATCCCGGCCGGACCCGAGGCGAACACCTCGATACGCCCGTCGGCATTCGCACCCGCGGCGATATCGCGACCGCCACCCCCGAAGGATTCCCACCCGGACCAGCCACCCGAAGGCGCGGTCTGGTACCGGTGCTGGAAAGTGCTGCCGTTGATGGCCAGGAGTTCGAGTCGGCCGTCCGCGTTGGGTGAGATGGCGAGTTCGGCGTTGCCCGGGCCGCCCAGGTTCTCCCACGCCGACCAGCCACCGTTCGCGGCCGTCTGCCAGGCGTGGTACACACCGTCCGCGCCGGCCGCGAACACCTCCAGCCGACCGTCCGCCGACCGGGCCGACACCACCCGCCCCGACTCCACCGGATGCACGAGCGGAGCCGGACCGGGGCCGGGGCCCTGACCCGGCGTGCAGGGCATCTCCACCCCGCGCTCCGCGAGGTAGGGGACGGGGTCGGTGCGGACGCTCGTGTTCGGATCGGCCCAGACCCGCAGATGGAGGTGGGGGCCGCTGGACTGGCCCTCGCTGCCCATCAGCGCGATGCGCTGTCCGGCCACGACGTGGTCGCCGACGGCAACGTCCCGCTGCTGCATGTGCCCGTACTCGGTCACCGTCCCGTCGACGTGCCGGATGCGGATCCACTGGCCGTAGCCGGGTTCGTAGCCCGAGATGGTGACCTCGCCGTCGCCCACGGCGTGGATCGGGGTGCCGTAGTCGTTCGCGATGTCGATGCCGTTGTGCGCCTGGCTGTAGTACTGGGATATGAAACCGGACGTCGGGCACGAGGCGGCGAAGCCGGCGGTCCGGGCGGCGGCCGTGGACGGGGCCACCACCGCCGGCAGCACCGCGGCGGCCGCCGCCGCCAGGATCAGCACCGACGAGCGTCGGGACATACCGAGAAGCACGAGACGTTCCTCCCCCTGGGTCGTCGGGCCGGTCAGGCCTTGCGGAGCCGCGCGATGATGCCGTTGATGTCGTGGTCCAGCAGGTCGTGGCGGACGAAGTGGCCGCCGGGCACCTCGTGCGACTCGTGCGGGATACCGGCGCGGTCGAGGAGGCCGCGGAACTCCCGCTGACCGGCGAGCACCTGGGTCTCGTTGGCGGTGTCGAACCAGCTGATCGGGTCGGGACTGGTGCCCGCGACCAGGAAGACCCGCTTGTTGCGGTAGCTCTCGATGCGCTGCACCGGGTTGTCCGCGTTCACCCGCGCCTCGTCCCACAGCGGCGCGCCGTAGACCGTACCGCCGCCCAGGTCCAGGGCCGCGGAGGAGAGGTTGGCCCAGTGGGTCACGAGGCCGTTGTCGCGGCGCATGCTGGCCGGGCCCGAGTGGGCGCTGACGGAGGCGAAGTGGCCCCAGTACTTGGCGGCGTACTTCAGCGCGCCGAAGCCGCCCATCGAGAAGCCGCCGACGGCCCTGCCGTCGTACTCGGCGAAGGTACGGAAGTTCGCCTCGACCCACGGGAGAAGCTGGGCGATGTGGAAGTGCTCCCAGTTCCGGGGACCGACGTTGGAGCTCACCGGGTTGGAGTACCAGCCCGCGTGGCCACCGTCGGGCATCACCACGATGATCGGCTTGCCCGCGGTCCAGTCCCGGATGCGCTCGCGGTCGAAGGTGATGAAGTCCTGGTCCGTGCCACCTCCGTGGAAGAGGTAGAGGACGGGATAGGTACGCCCGCTCCAGTGGTAGTCGTCGGGGAGCAGTACGTTGACCGCCGGGTCCCAGCCGATGGCCTCGGTGTCGAACCGGTAGTACCACATCCGGTGGTCGTTCTCGTTGCGGTCCACGATGCGCAGGCCGAAGCCGTCGCCGACCGCCGCGGCCGGGGAGGCCGCCGACAGGACGCCCCCGGCGCCCAGGGCCATCGCGGCCGAGAGCCCGCCGGCGGTCTTGAGGATGTTCCTGCGGGTGGGGTGGTTCGCGGCCAACGGGGCCTCCTGGTCGCAAGGGTGCGACGCCGGGCGGTGTCCACGGGACCCGGCGCGCAGTGGTGTGGGCTGGCGCTTGGGAACGTAGCAACGGCGGCCGGTACCAGGGGATCCGGAACATTGCGGGATGACAGGCGGGCGCGGCTCGGGTAGCGCTCGTCGCGCCGGAGGGGTGGCGCCGTGTCGCCCGGACGACGCGCTGCCCGCTCGCCTGCGGGGCGGGGCCGTCGGCCGGCCCTACGGTAGGCGCCATGGCCCCTGACGAGACGCCCCCGGCCGGGTCCCCCGGCGGCGCCGCTCCCGGAGCGGACGACGAGCAGGCCTTCGATCGCGATCCGCGATTCGCCGCCGCCCGGCTGAAGGAGCGGCTGTACGCCACCATCACCATGATCTCGGTGGTGATCGGGCTCGCGATCTCCGATCACATCAGCGCCACCGGAGCCGCCGCGACCGTGGCGACGGCCGCGGTGGGCCTCTGGCTGGCCTCGCTGGTCGCGGACCAGCAGGCCCACCGGGTCGTCCACGGTCGGCTGGCGACCGGCCACGAGCTGCGCCGCATGCTGTCCGTCAGCAGCCCTCTGCTGCTGTCCGCCGCGGGACCGCTGGTGCTGATCGGCTCGGCGGCGCTCGGGCTGATGGAGGTGGACACCGCCCTGCTGTTCTCGGCCGGGGTGAGCGTCGCCGGGCTGTTCACCTGGGGCTGGTACGGCGGCGTCCGCATGGGGGGCGGCACGGGCCTGGCGCTGCTGGCAGGCACCCTGGACGCGGCCATCGGCACCGCGGTCGCCCTGGTCAAGGCCGCCGCCGGCCACTGATCCCGGCCGGTGATCCCCGCCGACGGCCCGCCCGACCGCCCCGCGCCGCCGCGAGGACGCGGGAATCCCGGTCCCGCCGTAGCGTGGAAGCATCAGAGGCACTCCGCGGTGAGGGGCGATGCGCCATGACCTGGGCTTCGTGGACGACGACAGGAGTCTTCGCCGGACGCGGCGGAGTACGCACCGACGAGGCGGGAGTCCTCAGTGGGGACCTGACCGTGCACACCACCTGGTCGAGCCCGGAGGCCCAGGTGGCGGTGCAGTACACCGGCGGCTCGGACTGGTTCACGGTGACCGGCAGTCCGGTGCGCTGCGAATCGGAGGAATTCAGCCGCCTGCTGCACCAGGCCGTGGTGGATGCCGTACGCGCCGACGGGGCGGCCACGGTCCCGCAGGACCTGCCGGAGGAAACCCCCCGGGTTCCGCGCACGCCGGCCACCTGATCGGCTCCCCCGCGGCGCCTGCATCAGACGTCAGGCACCGTCGGCGGCGAGCGCGAAGGCGGCGAGCGCCGTGGGCGAGGTGGGGCCGGTGCCAGGGCCGTGGTCCGCCCTGATCGACAGGACAACCCCCGGGGCGGACCGCCCTGTGCCGCTCCGCGGAGTATCCGGACGGTCACTCTCAGCCTATCTGACCGAAAACGACTGGTGCGCATCACGACCTGGTGCTGCGACCGGAAAGGTCCACCGGGTCACAGCACCAGCGGTTGGCGGCGCCGAACCACAGGGGCACCCGGTCGAGCAGATCCTGCTGGTCGGCGCCGACCCAGGCCACATGCCCGTCCGGGCGGAGCAGCACCGCGGGCACGTCCAGTTCCTCGCTGTCGTCGACGACATGGTCGATCCGGTCGGCCCAGCCCGTCACCGAGAGCCGGCCGGTCCGGTCCAGCAGCAGTCCGCGGCCCTCGTGCGTCAACTCGTAGAGACTCCCCCGCTTCAGCGTGATGTCCCGCATCCGCCGACCGAGCAGTTCGTGGCCCTCGCCGAAGTCGTAGCGGATCCCGATGGCGGTGATCTTCTCGATCAGGTACCGGCTGACGTTCTCGAACTCCATCAGCTCGGACAGCAGCCGGCGCACCGCCCTCGCGCCGGGTTCCGTGGACATCAGCTCCATCTGCGCGCGGGTGTTGTCCAGTACGTCGGCAGCCACCGGGTGGCGTTCGGCCTCGTAGCTGTCCAGCAGGCCTTCCGGCGCCCAGCCGGCCACCTCGGCGGCCAGTTTCCAGCCGAGGTTGAAGGCGTCCTGGATGCCGAGGTTGAGGCCTTGGCCGCCGGTGGGCGGATGGATGTGCGCCGCGTCGCCGGCCAGCAGCACCCGGCCGACCCGGTAGCGCTCGGCCTGCCGGGTGGCATCGCCGAACCGCGACAGCCAACGCGGTGAGTGCGCGCCGAAGTCGGTACCGCCGACGGCCCGCAGCCGTTGTTTGAACTCCTCGAAGGTCGGCCGGGCGGCCCGGTCCTCGGCCACCCCCTCGGCCGGTACGACGACGCGGTACACGCCGTTCCCGAGGGGCGCCGCGCCGAACCGCAGGTGCGTCCTGCGTACCTCGGCCGTCACGGCGGCCAGCGTGTCGGGCTCCGCGGTCAACTCCATCTCGCCGAGCAGCGTCTCGACCCGGGAGGGCTCGCCGGGGAAGCCGATGCCGAGCAGCTTGCGCACCGTGCTGCGGCCGCCGTCGCACGCGACGAGATGGCGCGAGCGCAGCCGCGTACCGTCGGCCGGCTCGACGCTCACCCCGTCCTCGTCCTGGCTCAGCCCGACCAGTTCGCAGCCGCGCCGGATCTCGGCACCGAGCTCGGTGGCGCGCTCGGACAGCAGGCGATCGGTGACGGGCTGGGGGATCCCGAGGACGTACGAGTGGGCGGTGTCCATCCGGTCGGGCCAGGACGTGCCGAGGCCGGCGAAGAAGCCGCCGACCTCGAAGCGCCGGCCGTGCTCGAGGAACCGCTCCAGCAGGCCGCGCTGGGCCATCACCTCGATGCTGCGCACATGCAGGCCGAGCGCGCGGACGAACGGCGTCGGCTCCGTCTCCTTCTCCAGCACGAGCACACGCACACCGTGCAACCTCAACTCGCAGGCCAGCATCAGAGCGGTCGGCCCAGCGCCGACAACGATCACGTCGATCATCGGAAATCCCCCATCAGCACGTCGCACAAGGCCCGTATGCCGATATGGGCACGCAGGCTTCGTGAATCCCGGATTTCGCCATGTTCCGGGCTTCGACGGGAGAGTCTGCGGTACCACGGGGGCCTTGCCGCAAGCCCCCCGTCGCGCTATATCTTGAGAGTGGCAAGGAGTGGTCCATCTCCTTGCCTTTTGTTTTTGGCGCCCGCTGAGGGCGTGGGCGCGCAGCGGCGGGGGCGACCGCCCTGTGGTCGCCCCCGCCTGTTCATCGCGGCTCAGAAGTCACGCGCCGTTCCCGGTCTCAGAACTGCAGCGCCCACGAATCGATCTTGCCGGTGTCGACGTTGGCGTTGTCGTTCACGCGGAGCTTCCACACTCCGTTGGCCACCTCGGCGGAGGCGTTGACCGTGAAGGTCTTGATGATGTTGTCCGTGCTGCCGCCGCTGCGGTTGTGGAGGGTGTAGACGGTGCCGTCGGGCGCGACCAGGTCCACCTTGAGGTCACCGATGTAGGTGTGCTTGATGTCGACCGCGACGGCCAGTGACGCCGGGGCGTTGCCGGCGACTCCGCCCACGGTGACGGGCGACTCGACGGTGGCGTTGTCGTTGATCGCGTAGTCGGCGGTGTTCTCGAACCGCTTGCCGGGCGGGACGGTGCCACCCTCACCGACGTTGAGCAGCAGGTTCGGCGATCCCGTGCCGGGGCCGGTCACCACGTTCGGGGTCGCGGCGCTCACCAGGCCGTCGCGGACCTGGGCCGGGGTGCTCGCCGGGTTCTGCGCCAGGTACAGCGCGGCCGCACCGACCACGTGCGGGGTGGCCATCGAGGTGCCGGAGATGGTGTTGGTGGCCGTGTCGCCGGTGCCCCACGAGGAGGTGATCGAAGAGCCCGGCGCGAAGATGTCCAGGACCGTGCCGTAGTTGGAGTAACTGGCCTTGGCGTCGGTGTTGGTGGTGGCGCCGACCGTGATGGCCTCGGCCACACGCGCCGGGGACTTCGTCGACGCGTTGGTGGACTCGTTGCCCGCGGCGACGCCGTAGGTGATGCCGGAGGCGATGGAGTTGCGCACGGCCGTGTCGAGCGCGGAGTCCGCACCGCCGCCGAGCGACATGTTGGCCACCGCCGGCTTGACCGCGTTGCGGGTCACCCAGTCGATGCCCGCGACGACCTGGGCCGTCGTACCGCTGCCGTTGTTGTCGAGCACGCGGACGCCGACGATCTTGGCCTTCTTGGCCACGCCGTACGCGCCGCCCGCGACGGTGCCGGCGACGTGCGTGCCGTGGCCGTGGCCGTCCTGGGCGGTGTTGTCGTTGTCGATGGCGTCGTAGCCGTAGGAGGCGCGGGTGCCGAAGTCCTGGTGCGTGATGCGGACACCGGTGTCGATGATGTAGGCGGTGACGCCCTCGCCGGCCTTGTCGGGGTAGGTGTAGCTCTGGTTGAGCGGGAGCGCGCGCTGGTCGATGCGGTCCAGGCCCCAGGACGGCGGGTTGGGCTGGGTCGCGTCGACGGTGAAGACACGGTTCTGCACGACGGACTTGACCGCCGGGTCGGCGGCGAGCTTCTTCGCCTGCGCCTCGGAGACCTCGACGGAGTAGCCGTTGAGGGCGGCGCTGTAGGTCTTGTCGATCTTCGCGCCGTACCGCTTGGCGACGGCCTTGCCGCTGTCCGCGGTGGAGCGGGCGGCGGAGTCCTTCAGGGTCACGATGTAGCTGCCGGAGACGGTCCCGGCGGCGCCGGCGTTCTCGATGACGCCCTGCGGGCCGTTGTCGGCCGCCGAGGCGGGTAACGCGGCAGCGGCGCCGAGCGCGAGGGCGACGACGGCGGTCGCACTGATGCCGGCGAGCCTCCGGCGGGTGTGACGCATCACGGACATGTGGGGGGTCCTCCTCTGGGTGGGCACTGCGGGCGGAGCGGCGGCCTGACGGGCATGGACATGGGCACGGTCACGGAATGGACCCAGACATGGGCATGACCATGACAATTCGAGCTCGACGGGCTGTCGCTACGAAAGGTTGACCCACCCCCGTCTCACCCACAAGAGGCCCACGGACGCGTAACATCCCTGCCATGCCCCGGTCATGATTGAGCAAAGGTGCTCCGCACATGACGTAGGCACGGCCCGGCCGGGCGGACCCCGAACGGCCCTCGCGCGCCGCCCCGCGGACGGCTGCCCGCCCCCGCCCGCTGCGCGGGTGCCCCCGGGACCTCGATTTCCCGCCGCAGCCGGACCCGCCGCCGGTCCCGGCCGCGGGCGCGAACGCGCCGCCGCTGTACGGTCCGAGCCGCCACCGCCTGCCGTGTTCCCGGCGCCCCTGCCGGCGGGGCCCTCGTCGAGCGCGCCGCCGACCGCACGGGTTCAGGCCAAGCGGGACCCCCTCGCGCCGGCCCCGCCGAGCGAGGGCCAAAAGCGCGGACGCCCGCGGATCCGGCCCTGCGGCCGGCTCCCGAGCGGGCACTCGCGGGCCGCGGCGAGCTCCCGGAACACCGTCGGCGGCGCGTACCGCCCACAGGCCGCGCCGAGTTGTGAAATTTTCGTGCGCGCCACCTTCGCCCGGCCCGACCGGACGGGCCCGTGGTATCCCGTCGCCTCCCCGGGACGGGGGAGGCAACTGCGACGGGCGGGGGATGCGGCGCTCGGGTCGACCTTCGAGGATGGAATTCCTGCCGGTGGAAGGGGAGTTCGGGTGGAGCACTGGGATCGGGTCGGGCGACGAGCGGCTTACGGAGCCGCCTTGGCGCTGTTGCCGTACCTGCTGATCAAGGTGTCCTGGGTGGTGGGCTCGCTCATGGGGCTGCTGCCGGTCGGTCATGGGTTCGGCATGGCGGAGTGGGTGGTGCTCAACACCGTCACGGTCGGCATGGCCGCGATCGGGATCGCGTCGGCGCTGGCGCTGGTGCGGCCGTGGGGCATGCGGATACCGGGGGCGCCGGTCGTGTTCTGCGTGTGGGTGGGGTCGGGGTTCCTCGTCTCGATCCTCCCGTTCGGCGTGTTGGGCGCGCTCCTGGATGCGGGCGGCAGCTCGCCGGGCGAGGCCGGGAATCCGGCCGATCCGGCCATGCCGGTCTGGGAGGGCGTACTGCTCCAGTTCGGGTTTCTGGGGATGGGCCTGGGGCTGACCCTCGCGGTCCCCGCGTATCTGCGGCGGCGTTGGCCGGCCTCGTTCGCGGGGCGGGTCGGCGACGGCCCGCGCACGGCCCTGCCCTGGGCGGCCGTGGTCGGTGCGGCGGTCGGGCTGTGCTGGCTCTACTGGGCAGCCGGCGGCACGGTGGGTATCGCGCACCCGGCCGAACGGGTCACCGACTGGTACGTGCTGGGGGCGGTCTCCGGTTTCTGGGCGCTGGCCTGCTCCGCCGCCGTCGAAATCATCACCCGGGCACGGCCTGCCCGGTTGCCCCGAGCTGTGCCTCTGATGTTCGGCTGGGTCGGGTCGGGCTCGCTGTTCGCGTGGAGCGGCTGGAAGCTACCCGTCACGCTGTACCTGGCCTGGGCCGACCCGGTCGGCGCACGCCCGCCCGAGCACCTGGCGGTCGCGGTGGTGCTGCACCTGTGCGCGGTGGTGGCGGGAGCGGCGATGCTGCGGACACTGGTGCGCTCGCACCGGCGGCAGGACAGCTGACGGGACGAGGCCTACGGGGCGAGGTGCCACCACTGGTCGTCGTACTGCTCGCCGCAGGAGATCTGCGCCGCGGGCCGGGCCGCCCCGCGGCCCTGGACCAGCAGGCACCTGGCGGTGACGGCGTTGCGCAGTACGAAGTGGTCGGCCCGGTCACCGCTCCCCCACAGCAGTTCCCAGCGCTGCCTGTCGTGGCGGGCCGCGGTGCAGGCGAACTGCCGGACGGGGGCCAGGTTCTCCGTGCCCATCACGGCCAGGCACCGGCCGCTGTACGCGTTGCGCAGCGTGCGGGTGTCACCGCTGCCGTCCTGCTGGGCGAGCGTCCAGGTCCGGTCGGCATCGGCCGTGCAGGTGTCCTGCACCGCGACGAGGTCGTCCTCGGTGCCGGTGACCCGCAGGCACATCCCGCTGTCGCGGTTGACCAGCCGCCCGGTGAGGGCCGACGGATCCGCCGTACCCGTACGAGGAGCCGTACCCGTAGCCGTGGCAGGGGCCGAGCTCCCGCCGGGCGGGGCTACCGCCCCGGAGTCCTGGCCCGTGCCGCCCACCCGGACGGCGATCACGGTGGCCACGCACACCAGGGCGACCGCGCAGGCCGACACGATGCCGACGCGGTGCTCGTGGACGTTGACCTGGAGGTTCCCACTGCCGCGCTGTACCCCGGACGGGCCGTGGTAGCTATCACCGGGGCGACCGTCCTCGCGCCCGCCGTCGCCCGCGTCGGGCCCCGTCCCGCTCACGGGCGGGAGTCGAACCGGTTCACCTGCACGTTGCCGTCCCCGGACTGCACCGCCGTCGGGCCGAAGTACGTGTTCCGGGTAATTCCTCCGGCGGCCGGGCGCGCCCCCGCCGCGGCCGCGTCGAGCAGCGCCCGGAACTCCGCCGCGACCGCAGCCCGTTCGTCCGGGTCGAGCTGCTCCAGCAGGTCCTCGGTGCGGGTCCGCCAGGCGGCGCCGTGCCGGGCCCGCTCCTCGCTGCCGTTCGCCGCCGGCTCGTTGCCCTCCGGCTCGTCGGCGTCCTGCCCCGCTGCCGTCAGCTCCGCCGCGGTCCGGTCCAGCCGTTCCAGCTGGACGGCCTCCTGCTGCCGGTCCCCTCGGCCGAACACCCGGGCCAGCCGGTTCCGCATGACCTGCCAGGCGTCGGTTCCTGCCGCCTGCACGACACCCGACCCCACCGACGCGGCCAGCGCGACCATCGCCTCGTCCAGCATGAAGTTCCCCCTTCGCCGTCCCCGCGCAACAGCGTCAACGGTAGCCCCGCCGGACCAGGGGTCAACAGCGCCGCCGACAACCTCCTGGACCGGGAGTACGAGCCGGTCCAGGAGGCCTGCGAGGCCGCCGCCCTCGAACAGAACGTCGCCGCGGGAGACCTCCGGCTGGACCGGGCGCAACTGCGAGGCCTCGACCTCCTGGCCGGCCCGGACACCCCCTAGGGCGTCGGCCGCTGCGGGGTGCTGGCCACGCCCGAGGCGCGGCCGCTGAGTTCGGCGTCCAGGGTCCGCTGGGCCGTGCTCATGGATGCGGCGTACTTCGGTTCGGACATGCGCCGCCAGGCCTCGTCCGGCGGGACCTCCTCGACCCGGCTCACCACCCACCAGATGTTGCCGAACGGGTCCTTCACCCGGCCCCCGCGGTCCCCCCACGCGCTGTCGGAGACCTCGGTGACCACACGGGCTCCGTGAACCACGGCGGCGGCCATGGCGGCGTCCGCGTCGCGCACGTAGATCCGCAACAGGGAGGGCGTGGCCGGCCAGTCGGGCCGCCGGTCGAAGGCCAGCACGACCGTGTCGCCGACCCGGATCTCGCCGTGGCCGATGCTGCCGTCCGCGACGGCGACCCGGGCGATCTCCTCGCCGTCGAACGCCGCGGTGATGAAGTCGAGCAGCGCGCCCGTGTCGTCGGTGACGACCCAGGGCGCGACGCTGGTGTACCCCTCGGGGGCGAAGTGGTCCATCGGCCTCCTCCTGTCCTTTTCCCTTTTTGCTGTTCCTGCCGCTCCTCGTGCCATCACCACCGTAGGCGTGAACCAGGTCGGAACATGTCCTCGTTCGGGTGGCGGTCCCCCACGCCGGTGCGGTCTGCCCGACCGGGTGTGTCGGTGTTGGCCGCGACGCGTTCCGTCCGGCACGGTGGGCGCGATCGGTGGCCGTCGCGCGCACGCGTGCGACGGTCGCGCCGCGCGCGGGAGAGGTTCCCATGACCGAGAACGGCAGTTCCCCGACCGGCCGCCGCGCCCTCCTGCTGGCCGCCGGGTCGGTCGGGGTCGCGGCGCTGACGGCGGCCTGTTCCGGCCCGGCCGCCACCCGGGGGGCGGCCGGACGGCCTTCCGCGGCACCGACCGCGGCTCCGTCGCCCGGTGGCAGCACCCCGGCCTGCGTTCTCGCCGTCAAAGCGGGCGCCGGCCCGTACTACCTCGACCTGGACCGGGACCGCTCCGACATCACGGAGGGCCGCGAGGGGGTGCCTTTCCGGCTCGACCTCACCGTCGTACGGGTCTCCGCGGGCTGCCGGCCCGTCACGGACGCCGCGGTCGACATCTGGCACGCCGACGCCTCGGGGGCCTACTCCACCGGTGGGACCACGTTCCTGCGCGGTACGCAGGTCACCGACGGCGCCGGCCGCGGTACGTTCCGCACGATCGTGCCCGGCTGGTACGCCGGGCTGGCACCGCACATCCACTTCAAGGTGCGTCCCGACCGCCGCACCGAGACGACCTCGCAGTTCTTCTTCCCCGAGGACGTACTGGTCCAGGTGTACGCCCGCCCGCCCTACACGCGGCGCCGCGCGCCGGCGCACCCCAACGCCCGTGACAGCCGCTACCGCGCCGCCGGCGCCGCGATGACGCTGGCCCTCGTCCCCGACGGGGTCGGCTACCGCGCCACGTACACCGTCGGAATCGACTGAGCCTGAGCCTGGGCCCGGACCCGGACCCGGACCCGGGCCTGGACGTCAGAGGAGCGCGAGGCCCTCGATGAGTTCGGCCCCGGGGATCTGCCCGAACAGCTTCCCGGGGGCGATGAGCTTGCCGCGCCGGCGTCCGCTGCCGACGAGTACGTACGGCATGTCGGCGACGGCCGCGTCCACCAGGAGCGGCCAGTCGGCCGGCAGGCCGAGCGGGGTGATGCCCCCGTACTCCATGCCCGTCAGCTCCACGGCCGTCTCCATCGGCGCGAAGGACACCTTGCGCGCGCCCAGGTGGCGCCGGACCGCGCCGTTGACGTCGACCCGGCCGGCGGAGGGCACGAGGCAGGCGGCGAGGGTGACCGCGCCGCCGCGCTTGGCGGCGACCACGACGCAGTTCGCCGACGTGCCGAGGAGCTCCGGCCCGTAGTGCGCGACGAAGGCGCCGGTGTCGGCGATCGCGGGGTCGGTGTCCACGTAGACGATCCGGTCCGCGGGCACGTCCCCGGCCCAGCCGCGGACCGCTTCGGCTACGGGCGGGGTGAGTTCCGCGAGGCAGTCGGGAGCCGGCACCGCGTTGTCGAAGGACCCGAGGGGAGCGCGCATGCCCGCACGCTAACACGGCCCGCGCACTCCCCCGAGGGCCGTCCGCCGTACCCTTCGACAGGTGAGCGCGGTCGCCGGTTCGGGGTGGTCGAGGAGCAGACCGACGGCCCGCCCGCGTGCGCCGAGCCGGCGCCCCGTGAGCTCGGCCCAGGCGGTCGAGTACCCCTCACCGGGGGCGTCGCCCTGCCGCGTCAGCCGACCTGGATCCCGATGACGCAGGTGTCGTCGTCCGTGTCGGACCGGCTCTCGGCGAGGAGTCGGTCCAACTGCCGGTCCAGGTCTCCGGCGCAGGCGGCCGCCGCGTTCATGAGGTGGCCGAGCGAGTCCTGCACCGAGGAGTCCCGCCGCTCCACCAGTCCGTCCGTGTACATCAGCAGAGTGTCGTCCGGTTCGAGCCGCACCTCCCGCTCGGCGTACGTCACCTCGGGGAGCGCGCCGAGCAACAGGCCTTCGATGAGCGGGAAGGCTTCCGCCTCGCCGTCGCGGACGAGTACGGGCGGCAGGTGGCCGGCGCGCGCCCAGCGCATCACCCTGGTGCTGGGGTCGAAGATCCCGCAGACCGCGGTGGCCGTCACGTGCTTGGCGAGATGGTGGGTGACCGTGTTGAGCCAGGACAGCAGCTGGGCGGGGCCCGCTCCGGTCACGGCGAGGCCGCGCAGCGCGTTGCGCAGGACGACCATGCCGGTGGCCGCCTCGATGCCGTGTCCGGCGACGTCGCCCACGGAGAGCATGACCAGCCCGGAGGGCAGGACCACCGTGTCGTACCAGTCTCCGCCGACGAGCGACTCGGTCTCGGCGGGCCGGTAGCGGACGGCGACGCGCACGCCGGGGGCCTCGATGGCCGGCGGGGTGGGCGGCATGATCGCGTGCTGGAGTTGCAGGGCGAGGCGGTTGCGTTCGGCGGACTCGGCCTCGGTGTGGGCGAGTTGGTCCCGGGTCGCGGCCAGGGCGACCTCGGTCCAGTGCTGAGCGGAGATGTCCTGGTAGGCGCCCCGGACGGCGTGGAGTCGCTGGTCGGCGTCGAGGACGGGCTCGGCGACGACGCGGATGTGGCGGGTGATGCCGTCGGACCTGCGCAGGCGCAGGTTGACGGAGGCGGGCCGGCGGTAGCGCAGCACGGCCCGTAGGAAGCGGGCCAGGGCGGCGGAGTCGTCGGGGTGGGCGTAGCCGGGCAGTTCCCGTAGCCGTACGGGCGGGGCGGTGGTCGGCAGTCCGTGGAGCGCGTACAGCTGCGCGTTCCAGGTGATGCCTCCGGTGACGAGGTTCTCCTCGAAGCCGCCGATCCGGCCCAGGCGCTGGGCGTGCTGGAGGAGGTCGGCCAGCCGTGCCGTCTCGTCCTCGACGCGCCAGATCAGCAGGACGGCGGCCCCGTGCCGGCTGACGCTGATGTCCGCGACGGAGGTGAGGGGGATCTGGTCGACGAGCGCGGTAAGGCTCATGCGTTCGGCACGGAAGGGCTCGCCCGTCGCGTGCACGCGCTCGACGATGTCGAAGAGCCCGCTCTCGCCGCCGGCCATCGGGTAGGCCTCCAGCAGCCGCGCGCCGTTCACGTCGCCGCGCGGCCGCCCGGCGGGATCGACGAACCGGCTGCTGGCGTGGCGGATGCGGAAGTCGGTGAGCCGGCCGTCGTGGTCGAGTACCGGGGTGAGGACCACGGCGGGGTCGTGCAGGCCCTCGGAGAGGTCGATCAGCTCCGCGACGTCCGGGAGCACCGCGTCGAGCGCGCCGGGATCGGCCGTGGGCGCGGCGTCCATGGTGCGGGCGCAGAGTTCGGCGAGGGCCTCGACCTGGCGCTCGATCTGCGGGGGTTGTGGCGCGAGGGGTTGCGGCCAGCAGATTTCGAGGACGCCGTGGATCCGTCCGCCGGTCCCGGCCGGTACGGCCATCCGCCCGCCGTCGGGCCGCTGGAGGTGGCCGATCGAGGGAGGTCCGTCGTGCTGGATCCGGGCGAGGGTGACCAGTCGGCGTTCGCGCAGCGCGAGGCGGGCGACGGTGGAGACGCCCGGGGGGACGTGGCGCCAGCGCGCGGCTTCGCCGGGCGGGAAGCCGGCGTGGCCCGCGAGGGCCAGCGAGCCGTCGGGGGCCGCGCTCCATACGGCGACGGCGTCGGCTCCCAGCGGCCCGAGGGCGTTCGTCAGGAGGGATTCGGCCACCGCCTGGGTGTCGTCGGCGGCGGCAAGTACCCCGCTCTCGGCGGTACGCAGGCGCACCGAGACCGTGGTGGACCGCTCGGCCGGTTCCGGTGTGCCGGTGCGCCGGGCGAACGCGGCGGCGACCTCGCTGACGTGGTCGCGGGAGGCCTGGTTGACGATGTCGGCGGCGAGTTCGAGCGGGGACAGCCCGGTCTCGCGGGACAGCTCGTCGAGCTGGCGTGCCGCCGCCGCGGGGGTGCAGCTGAGCTGTCCGATCAGGATGCCCTTGGCCAGTTCGACCAGGGCCCTGCCGTCCGCGGCGGCGTGTGCCTCCCGTACTTCGCGGCGGAGCCGTTCGACGGTGGCGACCAGGCGTCCCAGGGGGGTGGGCGCCTGGTGGGGGACGGCATTCCGCGGCGGCTCCTCGGCGAGCGTTCCGGGCGAGCGGGTTTCGTAGGGCCGCTGGATGTCGTCGGGCCGCTGGATGTCGTCGGGCCGCTGGGTGTCGGGGGTCATCCGATGAGCCAGTGCCGGACGCGGGCGATGAGGTCGTCGGCGTCGACGGGCTTGGTCACGTAGTCGCTGGCACCCGCGGCGAGGCTCTTCTCGCGGTCACCGGGCATCGCCTTGGCGGTGACCGCGATGATGGGCAGCCCCGCGTAGGCCGGCATCCGCCGGATCTCGGCGGTCGCCGCGTAGCCGTCCAGTTCGGGCATCATCACGTCCATCAGGATCAGGTCGACGCCCTCGTTGTGGACGAGGGTGTCGATTCCCTTGCGGCCGTCCTCCGCGTGGAGCACGCGCACACCGTGCAGTTCCAGCACGCCGCTGAGGGCGTACAGGTTGCGCGCGTCGTCGTCGACGACGAGGACGGTGCGTCCGGCCAGGTCGTCGTCGAGCGGAGGGGAGCTCTGCCGGTCCTGGGTCTCCGCGTGGACGAGGGGCAGTACGTCCCCCGGTCGCTCGGCGGACAGGTGCAGCACGATGCGTTCCCGTAGCTCGTCCAGGCTCGACAGCAGTTCCAGCCGGCGTGACGCGGCCCGGTCCCGCAGCGCCCGTTCCTGTCCGCTCTTCAGGCGGGGGTTGTTGTGCGCGAGGACCGGGAGGGAGGAGAGCGCCGGGTCTCCGTCGAGCGCGTCGAGGAAGCGCAGGGCCTCACCGCCGGGCATGTCGAGTTCGAGGACGACGCAGTGGAAGGAGTGCGAGGCCAGGGCCGCGGCGGCTTCCCGCGAGCTCGTGGCGTTGACCACCTGGACGCCCTCGTGGTGGTCGCCGGGCGGCCGGTGGTCGGGGGTGAGGTCCCGGTCGGCGCTCTCGGCGACCAGGGAGAGCAGGCCGTTGGGGCGCTCCTCGATCACCAGGAGGCGGCGGGCCCGCCGCTGCGGCGGGACGGGAGCGGTCGTGCCGGCGGCGCCGGCCGGTACGGGGCGTCCGGCGGCGGCCGTGGGCCGGGCCGCCGCGGAAGAAGCCTCGGGGAGGGGATCCTCCTCGTAGTGCGCCCGGCTGACCGGCAGGTACAGGGTGAAGGTGCTGCCCTGCCCCGGTGTGCTCTCGGCGGTGACGGCACCGCCGAGGAGTTGGGCGATCTCGCGGCTGATGGAGAGCCCCAGCCCGGTGCCGCCGTACTTGCGACTGGTGGTGCCGTCGGCCTGCTGGAAGGCGCCGAACACGGATTCCAGCTGCTGCTCCGGGATGCCGATGCCGGTGTCCCGTACCCGGAAGGCGAGCATGGGCGCGCGGCCGGGGAGCCCGGCGGGGACCTCGGGCGCCGCGGCGGGTTCGATCCGTAGCTCGACACCGCCGCGCTCGGTGAACTTGACCGCGTTGGAGATCAGGTTGCGCAGGATCTGGCGCAGCCGGGCGTCGTCGGTGAGCAGGTCGGCCGGGGCGTCGGGGGCGGTGGTGACGGTGAAGTCGAGGCTCTTCTGCGTGGTCAGCGGCCGGAAGGTGGCGTCGACGTACTCCAGCAGCTGCGGCAGGTCCACCCGCTCGGGGTTGACGTCCATCTTCCCCGCCTCGACCTTGGAGAGGTCGAGGATGTCGTTGATCAGCTGCAGCAGGTCCGAGCCCGCCGAGTGGATGATGCCCGCGTACTCGACCTGCTTCGGGGAGAGGTTGCGGGTCGGGTTCTGGGCCAGCAGCTGGGCGAGGATCAGGAGGCTGTTGAGCGGTGTCCGCAGCTCGTGGCTCATGTTGGCCAGGAACTCGGACTTGTAGGTGGAGGCGCGCGACAGCTGCCGGGCCCGGTCCTCCAGTTCCTGCCGGGCCTGTTCGATCTCCAGGTTCTTGGCCTCGATGTCGCTGTTCTGGCTGGCGAGGAGGGCCGCCTTCTCCTCCAGCTCCGCGTTGGAACGCTGCAGTTCCACCTGCTGGACCTGCAGTTCCTCCGAACGTGCCTGGAGCTCCCCGGTCAGCCGCTGGGACTCCTCCAGGAGTTCGTCGGTACGGGCGTTGGCGACGATGGTGTTGAGGTTGACGCCGATGGTCTCCATCAACTGGCCGAGGAAGTCCCGGTGTACGGGGGTGAAGGCGGAGAAGGAGGCGAGCTCGATCACGCCGAGGACCTGGTCCTCCACGACGATCGGCAGGATGATCAGGCTGCCCGGGGTGGTGTGGCCGAGGCCCGAGGAGATGACGTAGCCGCCGGGGACCTGGTCGGTGGCGATGATCCGGTGGCTGCGCGCGGCCTGTCCGACGAGCGACTCTCCGAAGGCGAAGCCGGTGCCCTCGCCGGAGCCGGCGGGGCGGCCGTAGGAGCCGACCAGGATGAGTCGGGGGCCGGCCGGGCCGTCCTCGGCGAGGTAGAAGGCCCCGTACTGGGCGGCGACGAGCGGGGTCAGTTCGTCCATGACGAGTTCCGCGACGGCGGCGAGGTCGCGGTGGCCCTGCATCAGGCCGGAGATGCGCGCCAGGTTGGACTTGAGCCAGTCCTGCTCCTGGTTGGCCCGGGTGCTCTCCCGCAGCGAACCGACCATGGAGTTGATGTTGTCCTTGAGTTCGGCGACCTCTCCCGAGGCGTCGACGGTGATCGAGCGGGTCAGGTCGCCCTCGGCGACCGCGCTGGCGACCTCGGCGATGGCCCGGACCTGGCGGGTGAGATTGCCGGCCAGCTCGTTGACGTTCTCGGTGAGCCGCTTCCACGTGCCGGAGACGCCCTCGACCTCGGCCTGGCCGCCGAGCCGGCCCTCGCTGCCGACCTCCCGGGCCACGCGGGTGACCTCGGCCGCGAAGGAGGAGAGCTGGTCGACCATCGTGTTGATGGTGGTCTTCAGCTCCAGGATCTCCCCGCGGGCGTCCACGTCGATCTTCTTGGACAGGTCGCCGTTGGCGACGGCCGTCGTGACGAGGGCGATGTTGCGGACCTGGCCGGTGAGGTTGTTCGCCATGGAGTTGACGTTGTCGGTGAGGTCCTTCCAGGTGCCCGCGACGTGGGGAACCTGCGCCTGGCCGCCGAGCCGGCCCTCGGTGCCGACCTCCCGGGCCACCCGCGTCACCTCGTCGGCGAACGCGGACAGCGTGTCGACCATCGTGTTGATGACGCCGGCCAGCGCGGCGACCTCGCCCTTCGCCTCGACCATGATCTTCTGCGAGAGGTCGCCGCGGGCGACGGCGGTGGCCACCTGCGCGATGGAACGCACCTGGCCGGTCAGGTTGGACGCCATGACGTTGACGTTGTCGGTGAGGTCCTTCCAGGTGCCCGACACCCCGCGAACCGTGGCCTGGCCACCCAGATTGCCCTCGGTGCCGACCTCGCGGGCCACCCGCGTCACCTCGTCGGCGAACGCGGAGAGCTGGTCCACCATCGTGTTGATGGTCTCCTTCAGCTCCAGGATCTCTCCCCGCGCGTCCACCCGGATCTTCTGTGTCAGATCGCCCTGGGCCACCGCGGTGGTGACCTCCGCGATCGAGCGCACCTGGGCGGTCAGGTTGTCGGCCATGACGTTGACCGACTCCGTCAGGTCCTTCCAGGTACCGGAGACGCCCTTGACGTCCGCCTGACCGCCGAGTCGGCCCTCGGTGCCGACCTCGCGGGCGACCCGGGTGACCTCTCCGGCGAAGGCGGACAGCTGGTCGACCATCGTGTTGATGGTCTCCTTCAGCTCCAGGATCTCCCCGCGCGCGGTGACGTTGATCTTCTGCGAAAGGTCGCCCTTGGCCACGGCCGTGGCGACCTGGGCGATGGAGCGCACCTGGGCCGTGAGGTTTCCGGCCATGAAGTTGACCGAATCCGTGAGGTCCAACCAGGCGCCCCCCACTCCGGGTACGTCCGCCTGGCCGCCGAGGGTTCCCTCGGTGCCCACCTCGCGGGCCACCCGCGTCACCTCGGACGTGAACAGCGACAGTTGGTCGGCCATCCCGTTGAACACGGTGGCGATCTCGCCGAGCAGCCCGTCCGCCGTATCGGGCAGTCTGGTACGGAAGTCCCCGTCCCGTACGGCCGTCAGGCCGGCGAGCAGCTGGCGCAGTTCCGATTCGCCGATCCTGTCCTCGCCAGGGAGCGCCGGTGACCTGCCCAGTGCCTCCGTACCCGTCCGCTCAGCCATCCGCCAACCTCACTCTAGACAACGACCGTGCCGGCGCACGGGACAGGACGTGACACGGGTGCGCGCCGGATCCCTCGGCCCGGCCGGGGGATCCGTCGTGGCCGCACGACCGGTGATGAAGGTTATCGCCGACGGAGGCACACGCGATCACCCGGTCGATCGGTCACCCGGGCACGCTGACCGACAGCGGCACGGCGGAAGAGGGCTGGGCGAGGACCGGGTGCGGCCGGGCGGGACGCGCCCGCCGGTCAGGACCCGCCGACGGCGTCCTCGACGCTCGGGTGGAGGGAGAGGACCGTGTCGGCGCCCGTCAGGGCGAAGAGACGTCGGAGTTGCTCGCCGGGGGCGGCGATGCGCAGCGTCGTGAGGTGGTGCAGTCGCAGCAGCAGGTTCAGGAAGGAGGAGTCTCCGAAGGTGATGGAGCCCGCGTCCAGGACCACCAGCCGGTGCTGATCCGCGGCGGAGGCGAGCGCCTCCTCGAGCGGGGCGAGCGTGTCCTGGTCCAGCTCCCCGTGCGCCGCCACCACCCACCCGGCCCCGGCCGGATAGCCGTTCCCGACGACGCCTTCGTGGTACGCGTCCCCTGCTCCGGTCATGTCCGCCTCCCCGGATCGTCACCATCGTCACCTGTACTGCTTCCGCAAGGGAGTATGCCTGCTCCTCGACCGATCGAGGGCCTCAAGGGCCGCGGCACACGCGCCCGGAGGCCGGCCGCCACCTCATCGGCGCGGCCTCGGAGAAAAGTTTTCGCTCAGGGCGTGTAACGGATCGAAGTCGGGGCACAAGCGCCCGAGCAGCCGTCAGTCAATCGGGAGGGAACGGCCATCATGTCTCGCTCGGCCACCGTCACAAGCCCCATTCGTGCAACAGACGTGCACATGACGCCCGCTGCGCCCGCTGCGCCCGCTGTGCCCGGCGGCGTGGCAGTCCCACAGCAGGACGTGGAGCTGCCCGAGGTGAAGAACGCCCGGGAGATGGCGCCTTCCGACGCGCGCCAACTCTCGAAGCTCTTCTTCCTGAGGCTCGCCGTCCTGGAGGAGGGCACGCGCGAGTACCAGTACGCCCGCAACACCCTGATCGAGATGAACCTGTCGCTCGTTCAGTTCGCCGCGCGGCGCTTCCGCGCCCGCGTGCTGGGCGGGGGTCTGGACATGGACGACATCATCCAGGTGGGGACCATCGGTCTCATCAAGGCCATCGACCGCTACGAGCCCGAGCGCGAGGTCGAGTTCTCCACTCTCGCCCTCCCGTACATCACGGGTGAGATCAAGCGGTACTTCCGTGACACCACCTGGGCGGTACACGTCCCGCGGCGTCTGCAGGAACGACGTACGGAGCTCGCCAAGGCCCAGGAGGCGCTGACCGACGTCCTCGGCCGGTCCCCTACGGTCAAGGAGGTCGCCCAGCACCTCGAACTGACCGAGGACGAGGTCATCGAGGGGCTGGTCGCCGCGAACGGCTACACGAGCGGCTCCCTGGACACCAGCGCCGAGGGCGACGAGCCGTCGACGACGACGAGCCGGACGACCCGTCCGTTGGCGGACCGTCTCGGTGAGGTCGACCCCGCCATGGAGCTCTTCGAGGAGTTCCACACCCTCGCGCCGCTGCTGGAGCAGCTGGACGAACGCGATCGGCGGATCCTGCGGCTGCGCTTCGGCGAGGACAGGACGCAGGCGGAGATCGGCGCGGAACTGGGCATCTCGCAGATGCAGGTCTCGCGCCTGCTGTCCCGGACCCTGGCCCGGCTGCGCGCCGGAATGCTCTCGGTATAGGCAGCGGGCATGCCCTCACCCCATCGGCACGACGGGGCCGTGCCGCCCGTGCCACCACCCGTGCCGGCCGTCCCACCCTTCCCGTCCGTCGGCGCCCACGCGCTCTACGACGACGCGATGTGGGCGGACGCGGTCGTACGGTGCGCGCGCGTCCGGACGGGTACGGCCGCGACGCTGACCGCCCAGCCGCTGCGCGACCGTCCCGGCGCCCTGCTCACGGGCAGCTGCGACCTCGACACCCGGCCGATCCTGTGGGCGGCGCTCGGCGTCGTCATCCGGATACCCGGACCGGTCGTCCACCTCGACCTGTCCGCCGTGGGCTTCCTCGACCCGGCCGCCGTCGCCGCCCTGCTGCGGGCCAACGCCACCGTCACCGGCCAGGGGCGTCGCCTGCTGCTCCACCACCCGCCATACTCGCTCCGCAAGCTCGTGGAGTTGTTCCCGGACGAATGTGCCGCGCTGGAGGTCGCCGCATGATCAATCTTCCTGCGGCCGGCGCCTCCGAGGCCTTCGTCCACCCCGCCCTCTTCTACCGGGGAGAGGCGGACTACCTGGCAGGGGTGGGCGGGTTCGTCCGTACCGCCCTCGCGGCCGACGAGCCGGTGCTCGTGGCCGTACCCGGTCCGCGGCTGGACGCCCTGCGCGAGGACCTCGGCGTCGGCACGACCGGGGTCACCTGGACGGACATGACGCACCTGGGGCGCAATCCCGGCCGCATCCTGGCCGCCCTGCAGGATTTCGCCGACCGGCACGCGGACCGGCCCGCCCGGATCGTGGGCGAGCCGATCTGGCCCGGGCGCTCACGGGCCGAGGTGCTGGAGGCCACGCGTCACGAGGCGCTGATCAACACCGCCTTCGCGGGCCGGAGGGCCACCGTCCTGTGCCCGTACGACGTCCTCGGCCTGCCGGCCGAGGTGGTGTCCGATGCCCGGCGTACGCATCCCACGCTGCTGGAGGACGACAAGGCTCTGATCAGCCCGGAGTACGCGGACGCCTCGTCGGTGTGCGCCGACTGCGACGAACCCCTGCCCGAACCCGACGGCGGGACGCCCTGGCTCGCGTACACCCACGGGGAGCTGGGCGAGGTACGCGCGTACGCCGAGGCCTGGGCCCGCGGCACGGACCTGAGTGCGGCGCTGCGCGGCGACCTCGTCCTGGCGGTCAGCGAGGCCGCCGCCAACTCCCTGGCCCACGGGGGCGGGAGCGGCGCGCTCCGGATGTGGAGCACCGCCGAAGCCGGTGCGGGTGCGGGGGTGGGTGGGCGTTCCGGGGTCGTGGCCGAGATCCGCGACGGCGGTCACCTCGCCGACCCGTTGGCGGGGCGCCGGCGCCCCGCGCTGGCCTCGGTCGACGGCGGGCGCGGCCTGTGGATGATCCACCAACTGTGCGACCTGGTGGAGATCCGCGCCTCGGACAGCGGCCTCACGCTGAGACTGCACATGGCAGCCTCCTGAGCGACCGGCGTCCCCTTAGACTGTCACTCGCACGCTCGGATGTCCTCGGCCCCACGGGGCATGTTCGTTGCCGCGAACAGAGACCAATGTCAATGGTGGGGGTGAGAGACCACAGTGGAAACGATCGGGCCGGAAGCCGGCGATCGAAGGCCTGCCGGACTTTCCGTCGCGGGGCAGCGCCGTCGGCTCGCCCTGGCCGGCGTACGCGGACCCGTGGCCAAGGGCCGCGACTTCACACGCCAGGCCCTGCTCGACTGGGGCTGGAGCGGGACCGAGACGTCCGAAGACGCCCTGCTGCTCGTGTCCGAGCTTCTGACCAATGCGACCCTGCACGCGGGTGGTTGCATCGAGCTCGCACTCTCGGCCGGTGAGGTCCTGCGGGTCGAGGTCTTCGACGGCACGACGACACCGCCCCGTCGGCACCCGTCGCCGCAGCGTGGCCTCCCGGGCGGCCACGGCCTCTACATCGTGGAGCGCGTCTCCGATCGCTGGGGCACGCACACCCACGAGAACGGCAAGGCCGTCTGGGCCGAGATCGAGGCCTCGCGGCTGACCTCGGGCAGGTCCACGGGCCTGTGACCGGGCCGGGCCGCCCCGCGCCCCGGTCCCGTAGCCGTACTCGTAGCCGTCCCCATCCCTGTCCCCGTCCCTGTCCCCGTGCGGGAGCTTCGTTCCGCGCGACGGGGGCAGGCGCGCGGTATGACATCCCACGCGCTCGACTCCCTGGCCCTGACCTCGGCGCCCGGCCCGGCCTGGCTCCATCTGGCCGTCATCGCGTTCGCTCTCCTCGTCCTGCTCCACAGCCTGGCCCGGCACCGGTAGGTGTCGGGCCGGAGTGCGACACGGCACGAATTCTTTTCCTTCGTTCTGTTTAAGCCTTCGATTCGGGGCCAGACGCGTGAGTGTCGGCGAGTCGCCGTTTCGAGCGGGGCGGCGACCCGCCGAGATCCGTGGCCGCACGCCGGTGTCCCGTCCCCCCGGGCTCCGCGTGCGGCCGCGGTCCTTCGTGCGCGGCCGGGACGACCCGGCGCACACGCGGCGGGGTCAGGCCGGCTTCCCGGGGTCGATCTCCTTGACATCGTCGTACCGCAGCAACGCGGGCGTGGTCCGCAGCGGTGGGGAGACCTCGGTGGGCGCCAGCAGAAAGCCCACGTGGTCACCTCCGTCGATCCGGGTCTCGATCCGGCCGACGAACCACGCGCGCGCTCCGGTCAGCAGCGGGCTGCCGTCGACGCTGGGCCGCCAGTCGACCTGTGCGAACTTGTCCACCTCGTCGCCGGTCTCGCCACCGAACAGCTCGGCCGGCCCACACCGGTCTCGATCCAGTACGTGCACCGCGAGGTGCGTGGCGGCGCGGGCCACACGGTACGTGTGGTTGCGCACGGACAGCCACACCATGAAACGCGGTGGCCTGATCGAGCACTGCGAGGCGAAGCCCACGAGGCAGCCCGACCGCTCGCCCGCGGCGGCCACGGTGACCACGTACACGGGGCCGTTGAGGACTTCGGTGAACGCGTCCAGTTCCGTCTCCGGCACGACCGCTCCTTCCGCTCGCTCCCACCTCGTCCCCACCTCGTCGTCCGCTGGGCGGGTACCCCGGTCATCGGCGCCGAAGCACGTCGGCATGAGGCGGACACGAGGCGGACCGGCGCGGCGCATGCACCGCTCGGCGTCGGGTAGCCGGGCCCTGAAGGGTCCTGACGGCGGTGACCGCCCTCGCGGGATGCGGGGTGGAGCCGCCTACGACACCGAAGGGATACACATGTCGCACGTCGAGGAGTACGTCGAGGTCAACGTTCCGGTACGGACGGCCTACAACCAGTGGACGCAGTTCGAGGAGTTCCCCGTCTTCATGGAGGGGGTCGAGCGGATCCACCAGCGCACGGACACCCTCACCCACTGGGTGACGAACGTGAACGGGGTGCAGCGTGAGTTCGACGCGCAGATCACCGAGCAGCTCCCGGACCGCCGCGTCGCGTGGATGACGGTGGACGGGGAGACGCGCCAGGCCGGGCTGGTGACCTTCCAGCCGATCGACGCGACCACCACCAAGGTCGTACTGCACATGAACTGGGTGCCCGAGGGGCTGGCCGAGAGCGCCGCCGACAAGCTCGGCTTCGTCAAGCGGCAGGTGGCCGGCGATCTGAAGCGGTTCAAGCTGTTCATCGAGTCCCGCGGAGCCGAGACGGGCGCCTGGCGGGGCGAGGTCTGACCGCGATGGTCAAGGGTCGCGCGAGCAGAGGTGTCCGGGCCGCGTCCCGCGGTGGCGGGGGCCGGGAGGTCACGGCGCGCTGCGGGCTGGTGGCCCGTGGCGTGCTGTACGCACTGATCGGGCTGCTGGCCCTGCGCGTGGCCTTCGGTGATTCCGGGGGCAAGGAGGCCGACCGTCAGGGCGCCCTCCAGGAGCTCGCGGGAAAGCCCTTCGGCGGCGTCCTCGTCTGGGCCGTGGGCATCGGGCTCGTCGGCATGATGCTGTGGCGCCTGTCGGAGGCGGTGTTCGGTGCGGCCGGACCCGACGGCGGCAAGCCGGTGAAGCGTCTGGCGTCGGCGGGCCGGACCGTCTTCTACGCGGCGGTCGCCTTTTCCGTCCTGTCGTTCGCGGCGGGCGGGGGCGGCCGCTCCGGAGATCAGCAGTCCCGCGATCTGACGGCGCGGGCGATGGAGCTGCCCGCCGGCCGGTGGCTGGTGGGTGCGGCCGGGCTCGGGATCGCCGTCGCGGGCGTGGTCATCGCGGTGCAGGCGGCGCGGCGCGGCTTCCGCAAGCATCTCGCCATGAGCGGGGTCTCGGCGCGGTGGCGCAAGGCCGTCGATTTCCTCGGGGTGAGTGGCGGCCTGGCCCGAGGTGTTCTGTTCACGGCGGCCGGCGGCTTCGTCGTGTACGCGGCCGTGCGCTACGACCCGGCGCAGGCGAAGGGCATGGACGACACCCTGAGGTCGTTCACGCTGACGCCGGCGGGACCGTGGCTGCTGATCGCGGTCGCTCTGGGGCTGATGCTCTTCGGGGCGTTCTCCTGGGCGATGGCCCGGTGGCGCGAGGTCTGATCCCGGCCCGGGCGGGCCGGGGTCAGCGATGCCACCAGTGCCTGCGGCGGGGGTGTACGGCCCGCCCCAGCCGCAGGCCGATGAACAGGTACCCGAGGAGCGCTCCGGCCGTGTTGAGGATGACGTCGTCGATGTCGAAAACGCGGCCGGTGACCAGGGCTCCCTGGGTGAGCTCCACCAGCGTCATCAGGGCGACGGTCACCACGGCGACCCGCAGGAGACCGCGGGCCGGGGGCAGCAGGACCGGCAGGAGCACCCCGAACGGCACCCCCATCAGGAGGTTCCCGCCCAGCTGGCGCACCGCCTCGATCGTCGACGTCCCGTCCAGATAGGCGCTGATCGAATGGCCGGGTCGGACATTGCTGTGGACGAGGGCCGCCGAGGCGGCGGACGGTTCCAGCGTCAGCCGTGCCAGGACCGCACCGAACAGGACGGTCCCGACGAAGGCGATCACCATGGCGAGCACCCGGACGGCCGGGTGTGCCGGAGGTCGTAGCCGCCTGCCGGCCGCCGGCGCCGCGGTCTCGGATCCCCCGGAACCCCCGGATTTCTCGGTTCTCCCGATTCCCTCGGGGCGCCTCTCGGTTCCCGCGGTCTTCTCGTTCTTCTCGGACGTCTCACCACGCCGCAGGGCATGCCTCCATGTCATGCGGGCGCGCTTACCCTGTGGACGGCTGTGTACGCGTGCTCCGCTGACGGTCCGCCACGGCAGCCCGGTCGCCTGGACGTACGTACGCGGGACCTTCCGCGCGCACGCGCAACGGCCCCGGCGGAGACTCGGACACAGGGAGGCGTCATGGCGCAGGAGGCCCGGGACGGGCGGAGCGAAAGCGTGGAGGAGCGGGCGGACCGGCAGTGGCAGGAGCTCATCCAGGAGATCCGCGTCGCGCAGACGGGCGTGCAGATCCTCTTCGGGTTCCTGCTGACCGTCGCCTTCACGCCGCATTTCCAGGGCCTGCCCCAGACCGACAAGGTGATCTACATCGTGACCGTGATGCTGGGCGCTCTGGCGACGGGGGCGCTGATCGGGCCCGTCTCCTTCCACCGCATCGTGTCGGGCCGCCAGATCAAACCCGAGGCGGTGGCGTGGGCCTCGCGTCTGACCTTCACCGGCCTGATCCTGCTCCTGGCCACCTGCACGTCGGCCCTCCTCCTCGTGCTGCGGGTGGCCACGCACAACGCCGTCGTGCCGTGGCTGGTCGCGGGAGTCCTGGCCTGGTACCTCCTGTGCTGGTTCGTCCTGCCCCTCTGGGCCCGCGTCCGCTACACCGCGGCGAGCTGATCGGCCGGCCGAGAGTCGAGCCGAGCGGCCGGCTGCGCGGCGAACGACCTCAGAAGGCGGGGGTGGCCGTGGTGGTGTCCGCACAGCCGAGGACCACGGCGGCGAGATCGCCTCGCTCGCTCAGCAACGCGCGCTGGACCCGGGCTCCGTTGCCCCGTTCGAGCAGCGTGGCGATCTCCGCACTCGCCCGCTCATCGTCGCCGTGATCGACGAGCGCCTGGCGCACGTGCTCGTGGAGGGCCCGTACGGCGACGACCGGCGCGGTCTCGCGCATCGTCAGGGGATGCAGCAGCGGACCGTCCAGCCCTGACCTCCCGGCCCGCCAGCCGGCCAGCCGCAGCAGGCCCGTGTCGACCCGGGCCGGCGGCTCCCCGGCCCGCCAGGCCCGGGCGGCCGTTTCGACCAGCGCGCGGACGAGGGCGGCCATGAGCACCGTGGTCCCGGCCTCCAGGCACACGTCCGCGACCCGGATCTCCACCGTGGGGTAGGTGGCCGACAGGCGGGCGTCGAAGTAGATCATTCTTTCGTCGTGCAGCACGCCGGTGTCCACCATCGCGCGGACCTGCTCGTGGTAGCGGTCGGCGGAGCCGAAGACGTCCACCGGCCCGGCCGAGGGCAAGCGGTTCCACACCCGGTTCCGGTAGCTTCCGTACCCGCTGTCCGTACCCTGCCAGAACGGAGAGTTCGCGCTCATCGCGATCAGCACGGCGAGCCAGGGGCGGATCCGGTCCAGGACGGCCACGCCCTCCTCGTCCGACTCGACCGATACGTGGACGTGGCATCCGCAGGTCAGCTGCTCCTGCGCGGTCAGGCCGAACTGCTCGGCGATCCACTCGTACCGCGGTCCGGCGTTGCGCGAGGGCCGCACGGGCAGGGGTGAGGTGCCGAGGGCCGCCACGAGGGCCCCGGCGGACGCGGCGTGCCGGGCCGCCTCCGCGCGCCAGCGGACGATCTCCTCCTGGAGCTCGCCCATCTCCGTCACCGGCTTGGTGCCGAACTCCACCTGCTCCCTCTGGAGCTCCTTCTCGAAGACGTGCTCCTTCACTCCCCCGCCCTTGGAGCACGCCCCTGTGCAGTGGTCCGCCGCCGCCAGGACCGCCCCGGACACGGCCAGCGGCTCACCGGTGCCGGCGTCCACCAGCAACAGCTCTTCTTCCACGCCCACGCTTCGCATTCCGCCGCCGCCCATCGCTCCCGGGTTCAGATCGATACAGGTGGCCGCGTTCGCGGTGAGCGCCCCGATGCCGCGCGCACCCGCGGAAACCTTGCCGTCTCACGTTCACATGTATCGCGGTTCCGTGCATCCGCCGCCACCGACGACGACGCCGTTCATACGCCGAGGTCCCGCGCCCGTGGCGGGTGCGGGACCTCGGCGGAAACACCGGTGCGCGTCAGCGCTTGAAAACATCCTTCATCTTCTCCTTGGCCTGACGGGCGTCACCCTTGGCCTTTTCGGCCCGGCCCTCCGTGGTCAGGCGCTCATTACCCACCGCGCGTCCTGCGGTCTCCTTGAGCTTTCCCTTGGCCTGCTCGGCCTTGGCGCGGCTCTTCTCCTTGTCCGACACAGCTGATCACTCCCTGGGGGTTCGAAACGAAAAGGGACGATATTTGTCTTTCACCCGACTGTCTCACCCGACCGGAATTCCGGGGGCCGCGGTCCGTGCCGCGGCGTCACGCGTACGGCGTAGGACCGACGGGCTAGTAGTAGTGGCGGCGACCGCCGACCGCGTGCCCGACCGAGCCCAGGATCCACAGCACCGCGCCCACCACGAGCAGGATGATCCCGATGGTCCACAGGATGGAGATCCCGGTGAGGAATCCCACGATCAATAGAATGAGCCCGACAAGAATCATGATGTCCTCGTTCCCGCTTCGGAATTCGACGGAACAGTTAGGTCCGCCGGGGCGTCTTATCTGGCGTCTACCCTGGAAATCCGAGTTAATCGGTTCCGCCGACTATTTTTCTGCGGCTGATTTTCCGGGGCGCGAAAAATGCTTCCGCGCGTCGCAGTCACGGCTGCGGCCGCGGCCGGTCCAGGCCAGGTCCAGGGCCGGTCCAGGGGTGAGGGTTCTCAGGCGCGGTGGCTGCCGACCGGGCCGTCGCCAGGCATCCCACCGGCGCTGTAGTAGTCACCGAGGTCCGCCCGGTAGGCGGGGTCGCGCAGGTGCTTGTCCTGGTGGAACTCGGGAGCGTTCTTGATCCGGTCCTTGGTGGCGTTGACGTAGACCTTCTCCTCCTGGAGGTCTATCCGGGAGACGGTGCTCGCCGGGAGGAGGACTTCCTTGCCGAAGATCCACACACCGGTGTCGACAACCAGGTAGGCATCACCCACGTCGTAGGAGTGCTTGTCGACCTTCCCGATGTCGCCGTCGGTCGCCTCGACCTTGTACCCGGTGAGGTCGGCCCAGGTCAGGTGGCCCGATGCCGGCCGGTAGCTCCACACATGCTCGGTCATGCGAAACAACTCCTCCCGGTAGGGGTGACCCGTCGCGTTCCCGACCGACCGGTCACGGACCGCACCGCGACACGCGGGCCCCGTCGCGGGGCCCCTCCGTATGTGGAGGCGGCTGCCCGCCCTGCCGCCGACCAAACACCGGAGCGGTTCGAACCGCGCCTCGCGGCCCAGCGCCGCCGCCCGGTCTACCGTGGAAGGGTCCCGTCCCCCGTCAACGGCAGATGAGGCTGACAGCTGTGTCGACTTCGAGCCACGAGATCTTCGGTGCGCCGTGCTGGGTCAGCCTGCTGGCCCGGGATCTCGAATCCACACAGCGGTTCTACGCCGGTGTACTCGGCTGGGACTTCCGGCCCACCCACCTCGGGGGCGGGATCATGGTCGCTTTCCGTGACGGGGCCCCCGTGGCGGGCATCGGCGCCCTGGCGGGGAGTCCCGGCGCGCCGGTGCTGTGGACGCCGTACTTCGCCGTCGAGGACGCCGACGTGACCGCCGCCCGGATCCTCGAACGCGGCGCCACCATGGCGGTCGGCCCCGTGGCGTTCGGCACCGGCCGCATCGCCCTGGCGGCGGACCCCGCCGGGGCCGTCTTCGGCTTCTGGCAGGGCGAGGTCGTCCCCGACTGGTCGGTGGGCCGGGGAAGCGCGCCCGCATGGCTGGAACTGCGGACCAGGGACGCTTTCGCGGCCGCCATCTTCTACGGCGAGGTCCTCGACTGGGCCGGATCGCACCCCGGCTGCTGCGCGGTCTCGTACGAGCACGCCCACGTCGTCCTGCGCCACGGGCACGACACCGTGGCCCGCATCAGCGGCGGCGCGCTCGAAGCGGCACCGGACCCTGAGGTCCGGCCTCGCTGGCACGTCCACTTCCGTGTGCCCGATCTGGAGGCGGTGATCGAGGCCGCGACCGCACTGGGCGGCAGGACCGCATCTCCCGTGCAGACGTCCAGCGTGAGCCGGTGGGTCGTTCTCGCGGATCCCGACGGGGCGCTCTTCACCGTGGTGACACCGCAGGACTAGGCCGTCTCTCCCGGCCGACCAGGGCGGGGGCCTCGGGGCCACGGAACGGCGGTCGCGACGACCGGTTCGAGCGTGACCCGGCGCCGGGATCGGGCCGGGCGGATACGCGGCGCGACACGCCGTGAGCGGCGGGCCGGGGATGAGTGCGATGCCCGCGCCGGGGCGCTCGACGAAAGCCCGGGCTTGGGCGAGGCGGCCGATGTCGGGCGCCGGCGGCGGTCGGCCGCGAAGGCCACCCCTGCGTCGTTCGGGGGACACATGGGCCGCGTCCGGAGCGTGTCCCGTCCCACCGGGGCATCCCTGGGAGGAACGAAAGGGAGACCTGATGCCGCTCTATCTGTCGAGGTTCAGCTACACACCGGAGACCTGGGCGAGGCTGATCGGCCACCCCGAGGACCGCGCGAAGGCCGCTCAGGCGTACATCGAGTCCGTCGGCGGCAAGCTCCACGGCTTCTGGTACGCCTTCGGCACGCACGACGGCTACAACCTCTGGGAGGCGCCCGACAACGTGTCCATGGCCGCGGTCGCACTGGCGATCAGTGGAGGCGGCGCGCTTGCTTCGTTCGAGACGACGGTCCTCCTGACCGTCGACGAAACCATGGACGCCCTGCGCAAGGCCGAGGGAGTTCGCTACCGGGCGCCGGGCGCGTAGCGCGCCGGGCCGGGCCGGGCCGGGCCGATCCAGGCTTGGCCCGGCCGGATCCGGTCAGGGCAGGTCGGGGCCGGACGTAGCGGTCAGCCGAGCTGCGGCGGCTGCACGTACCTCGGGGGTCTCCATCGGGTCGTCGCGCAGCACGGCGATTCGTTCCGTGGTCTGCGGTTGGCGGGGTGCCATGGCGATGCCGAGCAGCCGCGCCCGCCTCTCGCAGTCCCACAGCGACTCGATGTACGCGTCGTCCAGGCCGGTGGGGTCGATCGCGGTGAGTGCTTGCAGGTAGTCGGCCCGTTCGTACGAATGCGGGGTGTGCAGCCAGTAGGCCCGAAGGACGGGTACGGCGTCGAAACGCGCCGCATGGCCGGAAGCGGGCGGCAACCCGGTGAACCTGTCCGGTCACATCAGGCCGAGCGCAGGGGTGGGACGTTCCTCGCGAGCGCGGCGGCGTGCAGCAGGATGCTCGGCTCGGCACCGGGGTCCTCGACCATGACGACGCCGGCCGCCTGGATGTCGAAGCCGGTCGGCCAGATGGTGACGTCGCTCGCCAGTGCGCCCTCCAACTTCGCCCGTGTCAGGTCGGCACCGGTGAGGTCGGTTCCTCGGAGGTCGGCCAGTCGCAGATCCGCACCGGTGAATGTGGTGCCATGGCCCCGCGCCTTGCGCAGATTCGCCTCCCGCAGGTCGGCCCCGGAGAAGTCGGCCTCGCGAAGGTCGGCCCTGACCATGCGAGCGCCGCGCAGGTCGGCTTCGATGCAGCGGCTCTGGTGGAGAATCGACGTCCCGAGCTCCACGTGCCGCATATTGGCCGCGATCAGCGATGCCTTGGTCAGGTTGACCTGGTAGATACTCGCCGCTTCCAGGCATGCGCCATCGAAGTTGATGTGGTGCAGCCACAGTCCGTCGCAGTCGGCCCGCCGCAGGTCGGTGTAGCTGACGTTGAGCCAGTCGGGCGGGCGTTCCTGGCACAGGACCCCGAGGCCGGTGAGCGCCACCTGCGCATCCGGGGCACGGGTCTCCAGCGGAGGCACGGAGTTGATGGAGGATTCCTCGACCGGAGAGTCCTGCCCTTGCGGAGGCCATGGCAGGTGAGTCCGGAGAAACGCGGCCTTGATCGAGATGACCGCCTCCCGGTCGTGAGCCGAATGGTCCGCGATCCGCCACAGTGCGTAAAGGCCACCGATCCGCACGTCCGTCTTCTCGCTGCCGAGCTGGTCGACCGCCCGGCTGAAGCGGTCGGTGATGTGTCCCTCCCGGGTGGCGTTCAGCCCCTCCTGGTTGACCCTCAACTGCCGCCAGGTGGCGTACGCGCCGAAGAGGACGACAGCGCCACCGACCGCCTGCACGAGCGTCGTGCGCACGTTGTTCACCGCTCCGAGCCGTTCAGCGGCCGAGATCCTGGCCCCGCCGAGATCGTGCTCGACCACCAGTCCGGGGAGCACCACGACCACTACGGCCAGCGCGGCGAGCCCGGCCAGCACCGCCGCCACCGTGAGAAAAGCGGGACCGACCCGACGCCGCCGAGAGGCGCCCGGTATGCGACGGCCATGAGTAGATCCCCCCGTATCCATGCGCACATGATCGCAGGCGGCCCGGAAGCCGCTGTACCTAACCGGATGAGGGTGAGTGGCACGAAGTTCCCGGACCCGTCACGGAATTCCTGCTCGGCCTCGTCGAAGGCCCCCGCCCTCCCCCCTTCCTGGGCCGCTACCGTCCCGGCCCCCGGATCCGCTACCACCGGTCCCCCACCCCGTGAGTGAAGCCAGGTGTCCGTACCCTCGTCCCGACGTCGTCCGGGTGGCCGCTGCCGGGCACAAGTCCACCCGGTACGGCCCTGTCCAGAGCCGACACATCGCTGTCAGCCCTCACGACGCCTTCCTCGACCGCTTCCCGACGAGCGAGTTCGATGAGTTCCTCGGCTTCATGACCACAGCGATGCGATGGTGTGGGTCCGGCGGAAGAGGGGCGTGGACTTCGATGGACAGGGAGCTTTATCAGTGAGCGAGGATCCGACCGAATCGTACGACCGGCTGGAGTTCCTCCAGCCGGTGCGCTGCGTGGTCACCGGCCATCGGGACCGGTTCGGGGTGGAGGTGGAAATGCTCTCCCCGCAGCCCGGGAGGCCTGCGTTCATCGACTTCATCAATCTGACCGATGAGCGCGCACACGTCACCCCCGACCGCTTCCCGCCGATCGGGACGGTCCTGGAGGCCCTGTTCCTGGACGTCCATCCCAACGAGGAGGTGAGGCTCTCCCTGTGATCCGAGGAGGGGGACGCACCCAACTGACGTGGGTGCCGCCCGGGTTGGGGAATGGATCATGAGGCTCCTACCATGCGGTGATCATCACCGATTCGGGGGAGAGCAGCATGAGTTCCTACAGCCGTCCGCCCGCGCCGGGGCCCGGTTCCGGGGCCGAAGAGCGCAGGCCCGGGTGGGTGCGGGTGGTCCGGGCGCCGTTCGTGCTCGCGGCGCGGATCCACCGTCCCGCCCGGCCCGGACGGATCGTCGACGACGCGATCCGGCTCGCCCAGATCGCCCGTACCGCCATCGGACTGCTGGCCGGATTCTGGCTGGTGCTCGCGTACCCGCTCCGCGAGGGGGCCGGCGGCGTCGTCGACGACAAGTTCACCGAAGTCCTGGTCAGCGCCGGACTTCTGCTCGTCATAGGCCCGCTCGGCCTCGCCGCATTCGTGTTCTCCGCCCGGCCGCCCGGGCCGGCGTTCTACCGGGCGCGGCTGCGCGGTCCGGCGATCGCCATCGGGTCGCTCCTCGCCACTGTCCTGACGATGTCCTTCGGTCTGCCGTACGCGAGCATGGTCGGCCCGCTCGGCGCGCTCGCCGGGCTCTTCGTCTTCCCGTTCGCGCTCGCCTCCGCCGTGCTCTGCGTCCACCACGCCTTCCGCGCCGCCGACGTCCACGAGGTGCTCCCACCGCTGCTCTCGCCCGTGCTGGTCTGGTCCCTGTTCGTGGTCCAGCTCTTCGACGACGCGCCCGTGGATGCCCCGCTCGCCGTCCGCGTCCTCTTCCTGGTGGCGCCGCCGCTCTCGGTGACCGCGCTGTCCGTATGGGAGCTGCGCCGGCTGCGCATGAGCTACGGCATCACCCTGCGGCGGGCCCTCGGCCGTGAGAACGGATGAACTGAAACGGCGCCTTCCAGGTCCGAGACCGCAGCTCACCGGTCTGCGGCGCGGGAATCCGAGGAAGGCGGCCTGGCAGGAGGTGGCGTACCTACCAAGGCAGAGTTTGACCATATCGGGCAGCCGCGCGTCCTCGCGGACCCCTCCGCGGAGCCGGTCGCGGACTGCCCCGACCGAGCCGGCGGCGGCCCAGGCGGGATCAGAGCCCCCGGTGTCCACCGCGACCCGGCAGAGTACGGCGGTGCGCAGCCGCGCACCCTCGGGGATCGCCACCGTCGCCGCGCCGTGAGCAGGAGTGGCCACACCCATCACGCCTACCCCGGCTCCTCGTGGCGGGGCACGGGATCCGAGGCGGTGTCCGGGTCGGCGGCGCCGGCCGGCGGGGGCTGGGACTCGTA
>NZ_JBGBPT010000049.1:33886-64982 GCF_041106355.1 Streptomyces sp. BF23-19
CGACGAGTTCGGGCCCCTTCCCGATCCCGACCCGGCCCCGGACCGGGACCCGGGCCCGCGCCGGACCGTTCCGGATCAGGCCGGGCGGCCGCCGAACGGGGCGCCGGTGCCGTAGTACGTACCCAGGTCCTCGCGGTAGCCGGCGTCACCGAGGTGGTGGTCGCGATGGAACTCCGGGGCGTCCTTGATCTGGCCCTTCGTGCGGTCGACGTAGATCTTGCGCTCGGCCGCGTCGATCCGGACCACGATGCTCGCCGGGAGCAGGACCTCCTTGCCGAAGATCCACACACCCGTGTCCACCACCAGATAGGCGTCACCGACCTCGTCGGAGTGCCTGTCGACCTTGCCGACGGTCCCGTCGGTCGCCTCGACCTCGAAACCGGTCATATCGGTACCGACCAGGTAGCCGGCGGTCGACTTGAAACCCCACACATGCTCAGTCACGCGGAAACAACTCCTCCGGTCGAGAGCGGGCGGCGAGTTGTGCCCCTCGGCGCCCTTCCTTTACCTGCTCTCCCGCCTGCCCCACACCCACAGCCGTATGCACACGAGATGCCGGCCTCGAAGAGGGATCTCGTCATCGGTCCCGCGCGACGAGCGCACCTGTGCGCCGGTTCCGGCGGTCGCGGTCGGGGGTCTGCCGGGAGTCTCGGACCGGCATTCACGCAGCCTTCCTCACCCGGGAATCCGCCAACAGCTGCCGGCGCCGCCTCGTCGCAGCAGCCGATCACTTGATCGCCCGGCGTGCGGGCGGCCCCTCTGTTCGAACGGACGGACCAGGACCCCGGCGGTACCGGGGTCCCTCACCGGCCGGTGCACCCGTGCCGCGCGAAGCGCGGGCGGTTCCTACGGGGCCGGGGTCGCGGGTTCCTGCGGGACCGGCGGGTGGCATGCGGGGCGCATGTCGCCGTCCTCCGTGCGCGGCCAGTAGCGCCCTTCGAGAGCCTCGGCGCTGCGGTTGAGGCGGACCAGGACGTCCTCCAGCTCCCGCACCTCCTCCGGGGACCAGTGGGCGACCACTCGGGCCAGGCAGGACTGGTTGGCCTCACGGTCTCCGGCGAGCCGCCGGCCGCCTTCAACGGTGATGCGCAGCTTGCGGGCCATGCCGCCGTCCGGGTCCGCGACGCGCTCGGCCAGTCCGCAGCGCAGCAGTGCGGCCGTCTGGCGGTTCACGGTCGAGGTGTCGAGCCCGAAGGCCTCTGCCAACTGCCCTATGGACATGGGGCCTTGCGTGTCGATCCGACTGAGCAGCAGGTACGCCGACCGCTCCAGGCGTTCGGGATCGCGTTCGCGCCGGGCAAGCACCTGGTGCCGCGAGAGCAGCATCAGCTCCCGCTCCAGTTTCTCCAGCACTGCGCCTCCCGCTCCTTCCGACGCTTCATTATCGCCGACCCGTGGCCCGGTGGGCCTCTGTCGGGCCGGACGCTGCAATATGCATGATACATAACATGTGTACTATGCACTTCTCGTTGTCACCCCGACGAGCCACAGCTTCCACCCGGAGGACCCGCATGACCGTCACCACGTCCACAGCCTCCCGCGCGGCCGAGATCCTGTCCCGGCCCGTCACGCTGAACGGCCTGACCGTCCCCAATCGCATCGCGATGGCTCCGATGACGCGGATGTTCTCCCCCGGCGGCGTGCCCGGCGAGGACGTGCAGGCGTACTACGCCAGCCGGGCCGCCGCGGGTGTGGGCCTGATCGTCACCGAGGGCACCTACGTGGGCCACGATTCCGCGGGGCAGAGCGACCGGGTGCCGCGGTTCCACGGCGAGGACCAGCTGGCGGGGTGGTCGAAGGTGGCCGCGGCCGTGCACGAGGCGGGCGGCACGATCGTGCCCCAGCTGTGGCACATAGGCATGGTGCGCAAGCAGGGCGAGGCACCGTACGCCGACGCGCCCGCCGTCGGCCCCTCCGGCATCCGCGTCGACGGCACGGAGGGAACGGGCAAGGCGATGACCCGCGCCGACCTCGACGACGTCATCGGCGCGTTCGCCGACGCCGCCGCGGATGCCGAGCGGATCGGCTTCGACGGCATCGAACTGCACGGCGCCCACGGCTACCTGCTCGACCAGTTCCTGTGGGAGCGGACCAACCGCCGCACGGACGCCTACGGCGGCGACGCGGTGACCCGTACGAAGTTCGCCGCGGAGATCGTGACCGCGGTCCGTGAGCGCGTCGCGGCCGACTTCCCGGTGATCTTCCGCTACTCGCAGTGGAAGCAGGAGGCCTACGATGCCCGGCTCGCGCAGACCCCGGAGGAGCTGGAGGCGATCCTGGCCCCGCTGGCGGCGGCCGGCGTCGACGCGTTCCACGCCTCCACCCGGCGCTACTGGATCCCTGAGTTCGAGGGCTCGGACCTGAATCTGGCGGGCTGGACCAAGAAGCTCACCGGCCGGCCGACCATCACCGTCGGCTCGGTCGGCCTGGACGGCGACTTCATCCGCGCCTTCGTCGGCGAGGGTGCGGCGCTCGGCGACATCGACAACCTCCTGGACCGCATGGAACGCGACGAGTTCGACATGGTCGCCGTCGGCCGGGCGCTGCTCCAGGACCCGCACTGGGCTGCGAAGGTCCTCGGCAACCGCTTCGACGAGCTGAAGCCGTACGACGCGGCGGCGCTCAGGTCGCTCAGCCGATAGCCGTAGCCCTGGCCGGCAGCTGGTAGCCGGTAGCCGGCAGGCACCCGGACGACGGCCGTGCCCGAGGCATGCCCCGTGACGTCGGTCCGCCGACGTCACGGGGCGTTCGCCGTCAGTTCCGGCGCCTGATCGGTTCTCCGAGCAGCTCGGTGAGCTCCTCTTCGACGGCGTCGAGCAGCAGCGGCCCCCAGACGGTCAACGTCTGCTCCCAGGGGTGGCCGAAGGTTCCCAGTCGCAGGTCATCGGTGACGTGGAGGTAGTAGTCGCCGTCGGGGTACGTGCCCTTGCCGGGCCGGGGCGGCCGTCCGGGCACGCCGACGCGGCGGGGGTCGTAGCGATAGCCGTCGTGGTTCCGGTCGAGCCAGTACACGAACGCGCCGGGCTCGGTGGCGGTGAGCAGCCCACTCTGGACGATCGTCTCGATCCGGCCGCGGAGGTCCGGAACGGGTCGCTCGTGGGCATGCGGGTGCGCGTGCAGGTGCCAGACGGCCGAGGGCACGGGTTCGGTGATCGCGGGCCGGTAGGTGGTGCTCGGTTTGAAGTCGAAGTCCGCGTCGAAGCGGTCCCACAGCGGGCCGTCGTCGTGGAGCCGGTCCAGGAACTGCGCGGGGCGGGTGCTCTCGGGGGTCGCCGACGGGCGCCAATGATAGGGGCGGACGGTGGTGACCTCGGTGAAGCCGGCCTCCAACAGCCGCTCGCGCAGGGTGTCCGCCGCCTCGGCGAGGAGGGGCTGCCCGAGCAGGCCCTGCACTCGCCAACGGTCGGTGCAGGCCTTGACGAAGTCCGCGTCGTCGTCGGTCAGGCCGCCGACGACGGTGAAGGGAGCCTCGTCGACGCATGCCCAGGCGACCGCGACGACGACCCCGTTGTCCAGCAGGACCTCGATGAGGACATCGCCCTCGTCCGAGAAGCCGTCCGCGGTCATCTCGGCGTAGGGCATCGCGTGGGGGCCGGGCGAGGCCACTGCGACTTCCCAGGTTCGTTCGGCCTGGCTCGGTACCCGGTACAGGTCGTGCACCCCCTCCCGCGGCTCCACCGTGTCGGCAGCCCGCTCGTCGGGCAGGGGGGCGGCGACCAGTACGGAGCGCTGCCGGCCGGGGGTGAACCCCGCCGCCGTCAGCGCCGGCCCCAGCTCCGGCGCATCGTGCCCGTACACCTTCCACTCCACCGGCTCACAGCGCTCCGCGAAGGCGTCCTGCTGGCGGCGCACCAGCGCGGCGATGTCCGTCCCCGGGGCGAGGGGAGCGTGCCCGGCGGTGCCGTGCGTCCCGTAGTGGCGACGTACGACCGGTCCGTCGGCCTCGACCACCACCCCGACCGGGTGCCATTGAGGAACTTGCCCCCGAAGCGCCTCGTACGTCGCCCACCGCTCGTCCATGTCCATGATCCGGAGCCTAGGAGGTGGCGGATGCCATGCCGACGGCCCGCCGGAACCTTGCCCACGGTGAGGTCGGCAAGGTGGTGGCGGACACCCCACCGAGAGAGCCGGCATCCCCTGCCGTGGCGGTCTGCTCTGCCGGCTCTTCGCGAGGGTCTCCGCGGAATGTGACGGCCTCCTCGGCCGGCCTTTTGCGGCGCACGTCTTCCTCACGGCGACGCGGATCCCGAACCTTCCCCAGGTCCACCCGTCGAGCCCCAGCCGATTGCCGTAGGCCACGTGGCCGGCGGTTCTTGCTGTGATCGTCAGCTGCGGAGTGGCTTGAGCTGACGGGCCTCGGCTGCCTGGTCACGCACGTACGGGTCGGCGTCCGCCGCCAGTTGGTCGAGCACGGCCGAGGTCTCGAGGTCCGCGGGCTCCAGGGCGGGAAAGCGGCCCAAGGCGATCGCGACCCAGGCCCGGACACGGGGATTGTCGTCGTTCGCGAGCACGTAGATCTTCCGCAGGGTTGTGGGTTGCTGAAGGAAGCCGAGGGAGCTGAGGGCGGAGATGCGTACCTGCGGGGAGGGGTCGTCCAGCAGGCTCAACAGGAGGTCGATGGCATCCGGCTCTGTCCCGTGACTGCCCAGTGTGCCCACGACCGCGCTGCGGATTCCTTCGTTCGAGTCCTGCGCAGCGTGGGCCAGCAGGTTGAGATCAGCGGGTTCGGGGACGAAGCCGAGCAGCCAGATCGCCGCCATGCGAAGGTCCTCATCGTTGCCAACGGCGCACGGCAGGAGGATTTCGCGTGCGGCGGCCGGGTCCTCCTGCGCGAGTACGTGGAGCGTCGTCGAGAGGGAGTCCTGGTCATCACCCAGATCGCGGGAGTAGGCCCGCAACAGCGCGGCCAGGGACGTGTGGCCGGCAGTCTCGGCCAGAATCCGGGCGAGCACGTGACGGGCGTACCAGTCGCCCGCTTCCACGGCTGCCGCGAGATGCCCCTCCACGTACGGAATCAGCTCCCGCCGCCGGGCGGCTACGAGCTCCTCTTCGATTTCTGCAAGGTCGTCGAGGTCGCAGTCCGGATCCGTGAGTCCGGCCGCCAGCTCATCAAGGCGCAAGGTGAGGTCACCCACTGCCCGTTGGTCTTCCAATCCATCCTCCTCGTGATGCTTCAGACCGTGCCGAGCCTGCCCCGCGGGTCTCCCGCAGCGGCGCAGGCTCACGGACGGATTGTCCAACGGGGCTCTGACAACGGCCTTCGGGGCAGCCGACTCACGCAGCCGCCCAGACCCTCCCAACGTCCGCACAGGTCTCCGTGACCTTGACAAGAACGGTCGAGAATCCGTCACACCAGGTGTGACCGAGCGTTTTGGTCGGCCCGTACGGCCGACCGAAACGCTCAGCGAGGTAGCCCGTCATGCACTGGCGCGACGTCCGCGAACGGGCAAGGAACCCGGGGGCCTGGCCGGCGATACCCGACCATGAGCGCCCGCACGGGGAGCTGGGCCTGCGCTTCTGCCCCAAACTAGTGGCTGTCTGGGACGGCTCCAGATGGTCCTGGATACGACGAGGGCCGGGGATGCCGCCGTCAGCGAGGCCACGTTCTGCACAGAGGAATGGGAGATATAGGGGCGTACCCCAGCCAGGCCCGCCGTAACGCCTCCCCCGCGACAGATGACCGCCCTGGACAAACGTCCTCCGTGGTCACGTCCATGCGCAGCCGTTGGAAGCGGAGCGGCCGGCGGAAGACGCCATCACAGTCGATGGCGCGGTCGGCGCCGACCTCAGCGACCAGGCCAGGGTGGACGAGGGTGGTGTCGAGGACGTCGCGGCTCCCCCACGCCGCCGAGAAGCGCACCCCTGCCCGCAGGTGCCCGGGGGCGGTCGCGGTGACCCGGCCCAGCGTCCCGCCCGATCCGGCCTCGGATCGGCAGCCTCTCCACCCGGAACCGCGTACGGCACCACCAGCACAGTCACCAACAGCACGTGTGCGGCTCGGGAGCGACTCGCGCAGATATTCGAACACATGTTTCACTTGATGGATGGAATCCCTCCGCTTCCCCGAGGACCTGGTCGCGCTCCAGGCGGCGTGGCTCGACACCTACACGGCGCTGGCGAAGGCGCCCGCGGGAATCGGCACCACGCCACTCCGGCGGCGCCTGATCGCACTGTCCTGCCGACTTCACGCCCACCCCCACTGGACGGCGCCCGGCAGCGCGCGCGGCACCTGGGCGGAGCTGCGTCGACAGGCCCGCGCCCACGGGTGGGCGACCGCCGCGTGAACTCGGGCCGGCTCGCCCATCGACGACCCTGAGCGGGAATGGGGGGCCTGTCACGCGCCTGTGACAGTCGGCGGACAGCTTCATGAAGGTCCGGGGTCAGTCTTTAACCAGAGAACAAACCGGACATATCGTCCGACATTCTCCGGAACCGAACCCCTCTCCCCCACCTCGCACAGGAGTCATTCCCATGGTCCGCACCTCCCGCAAGCAGCGTTACGCGATGTTCGCCGTCTCGGCCGCGATCGTCGGAGGTGGCGCGCTGATCCCCACCAGCGCCTTCGCCGCCCCGACCACCGCAGGGACGACCGCGCTCGCCGCCGGACAGGTCGACCACGCAAAGAGCGGCCACGACAACCACGCCACGAAGGACCACCGGGACAACAAGCGACACAACAACCACAAGGGCAACGACAAGGGCAAGAAGAACCAGAAGCACCAGGGCCGCAAGAACAAGGTCCGCGACGTCGAGAACATGCCCGGCTGCAAGTTCTACCAGGGCAAGGTCTACTGCGAACACAAGACCGACAAGGTCGACAAGCCCGCACCCGCACCGGCCACCCCCGACCGGGAGACGGGCAAGGCTCCCGCCCCCAACGCGTAGCCCACCGTCACGAACGTGGCCGATCAGCCCCTGGCGAGACCCCTACCGGGGACCGGCAGGGGTCTCGGCCTTGCCGCCCGCCCCTCCGGACGCCGTCAGACGGGCCTTCCCGTCGTGAAGAAGCTGGTCAGGACGGGTGTGAGGGCGCACGGATCGATCTTGTGGTCCTGGCCCGGAAAGCTGTGCGGGGTGTAGTTGTCCCCGAGGGAGGCGAGCTCCTGCGCGGCGTTGGCCATGTACGCCTCGCCCGCACCGCCGTAGCACCGTCACCGCCGTCCCCACGACCCCTGCGGTCGTAGTTGACGTCGGACGAGACCACCTTGAACATGTCGCCCCCTGTCCCCGCGATCGCCCGAGCCCGGCCAGGCCAGGCCCAAGCGGTCAGTGCTCCTGGCAGGCTACGTCCGGTACGGACCGCAGGGATCTGTACGGATGGACAAGATCATCTGTCGGCCGCCGGCCGAACCGCCGTACGGGAAGCCGACGGGGCGGCCCCGGTGCGGGTGGGGTGATGATCGTCGGGATAGTCTCCGGAGGCTGTCGCGTGGCCCGTCGGGCCCCGGCGGGGTGGTCGGTACACAAGGGCGGGGCGGGGTAGGTCGTGCGGGGGCGGTACGCGGAGCGGGAGCGGATCGAGCGGCTGCTCGCGGACGCCCGCCAGGGGGCGAGCGGTGTCCTGCTGGTGCACGGAGAGGCGGGCATCGGGAAGACCGCGCTGCTCGACCACGCGGCCGGGCAGGCGCACGGTGCGCGGGTGCTGCGGGTCGAGGGCATCGAGTCGGAGATGGAGATGGCCTTCGGTGGCCTGCACCAACTCTTCCTGCCGGTGATGGATCTGGTCGACGTGCTGCCGGAGCCCCAAGCCGCCGCTCTGCGTTCGGTGTTCGGCCTGAGCAGTGACTGTGTGCGGGATCGTTTCAGCATCGGACTCGCGGTTCTCACGCTCCTGTCGGAGGCCGCGGCGGACGGCCCGCTGCTGTGCCTGGTCGACGATGCGCAGTGGCTCGACCAGCCGTCGGTGGACATGCTGACCTTCGCGGCGCGCCGGCTGCGCGCGGAGGGCGTGGTGATGCTCTTCGCGGTCCGCGACGGAGCTCCCGGTGCCGCCGTGAAGGGGCTGCCCCCACTGCTGGTCGAGGGTCTGGACCGGGCGGATGCGGCCGAGTTGGTACCGGGTCTGCCGCCGTACGTCGTGGACCGCGTCATCGAGGAGGCCCGCGGCAACCCCCTGGCCCTGATCGAGTTGTCGGCCGCGCTCACTCCGGCCCAACGTGCCGGCCGGCTGGGCCCGTCCGCGCTGCCCGACGCGGCCGCCGGACTGCCGGTCCGGCTCCAGGACGGGTTCCTGGAACAGCTCCGGCGGCTGCCCGAGGCCGCTCAGGTGGTGCTGCTGGTGGCCGCCGCCGACGACACCGGGGACCTCACCGTGGTGCTGCGTGCCGCGGGCCGGCTCGGCTCCGCGGTCGAGGACCTGGAGCCGGCCGAGCGCGCCGGGTTCCTCCTGCTCTCCGGGCAGGCGCTGCGGTTTCGGCACCCGCTGGTCCGGTACGCCGCGTACCAGGGCGCCCCGCTCGCCCGGCGGATCGCCGCCCACCGGGCCCTGGCCGAGGCGCTGGGTGAGGCCGGCCAGGCCCACCGGCGGGCCTGGCACCTGGCCGCCGCCTCGACGGGCCCGGACGAGAAGGTCGCCGAGGAACTGGAACGGGTCGCCGAGTGGGCCGACAGCCGGCAGGCGATGGCGTCCGCGTCCGCCGCGTACGAGCGTGCCGCCCAGCTCACCGCGGATCCGCAGGTGCGGGCGCGGCGGTTGGTGTCGGCGGCGCAGCGGGCCGCGGATGCCGGACAGGACGAGCGGTGCGGAGCGCTGGCCGACCAGGTCCCGCTGCCGCTGGAGGACCCTGGCGTGGCGGCGAGCTTCGCGCGCGCCCGGGCCGTGGTGGAGCTGGGCTATCGCAGGCCGGGGACGGCGGCCCGGATCCTGGTCGACAGCGCGGACCTGACGGGCGCCGAGCGACCGGACATGACGGGCTCGCTGCTGACCGACGCGGTCCACGCGGCGTTCTCCGCCGGGGACGCCGCGCTGATCGAGGAGATCGCGCTCCGCTCCCCCGCCCTGCCGGTGCTGGCCGTACCGGCCGGGTTGTTCGGTGGTGACGTGCCCGGCGCGCTGGAGGCGGTCCGTACGCTCGTGGACGCACCGGCCGATGGCGTGCTGGACCGCCTGATGACGGGGATCTACCTGCAGTTGACGGGTGATCACGCGGCGGCCCGGGAGGTCGCCGCGGGCGTCGTCGCGCACTGCCGCGAGCAGGGCGTCAGCGGTTGGCTGCCCACCGCGCTGCATCTACTGGTCCAGACGGAGCTGTCGCTGGGCCGGCATGACGAGGCGTCGGCACGGGCCGTCGAGGCGCTCCAACTGGCGGAGTACTACGACCTGGCCCACCGGGCCGCCCACCTGCGGGCCGCTCTGGCGATGCCGGCCGCCGTCAGGGGCGAGGAGGAGCGGGTCCGTACGCTGACCGACGAGGCGCTGGAGTACACGCGCCCGCGCGGGGTGGGTCGGGGGACGGCGGACGCCCTGTGGGCACGGGGCCTGCTCGAACTCGGCCTGGGCCGGGCGGAGGCGGCTCTGGAGCAGTTGGAGACGGCCGGCAGGGAGGTGACGCACCCGCTGCTCTGCCTGCCTCTGCTGCCGGATGTGATCGAGGCCGCGGTACGTGCCGGCCGGCCGGAGCGGGCGTCGGACGCGGCCCGGTCGCTCGGGGAGTGGGCGACCGTGCTGGGGCAGAGCGGGCTCGCCGCGTCGGCCCGCCGTTGCCAGGCGCTGATCGGACCGGACGGTGAGGCTGAGGAGCACTTCGTCGCGGCGCTGACCCTGCACGAGGGCGGCAGCGAGTACGACCGGGCGCGTACGGCGCTGCTGTACGGGGAGTGGCTGCGCCGCCTGCGCCGCCATATCGACGCCCGGGAGCAGTTGCGCGCCGCTCTCGACGGTTTCGAACGGCTGGGTGCCCGGCCCTGGGCCGACCGGGCCCGGACGGAGCTCGGCGCCGCGGGTGGGGAGACCGGCCTGACGGCGGGCGAGGACGGGCCGATCAGTGTGCTGAGCCCGCAGGAGCGCGAGGTGGTTCGGCTGGCGGCGGCCGGTGCCAGCAATCGGGAGATCGGCGCCCAGCTGTTCCTGAGCCCTCGCACGGTCGGGCACCACCTCTATCGCGCCTTCCCGAAGCTGGGCGTCAGTTCGCGCACCGAACTCGCCGACCTGTTGGCGTCATGAGGCGGTCGGCCGCGCGACGCGGCCGGGCTCATGACGCGGCCGGGCTCATGAGGCGGGACTCTGCTCCGGCGCCGACCAGATCAGCCGGGTCTGGGCGGTCCGGTAGCCGGCCCGGGCGAAGGCGGCGGCCATCGGGGCGTTGTCGGTGTCCGTGGTGGCGGTGATCAGCTCGGCCCCGGCCTCCACCTGCACCCGGGTGATCTCGGCGAGTACGTCGTCGACGTATCCCTGTCCGCGCAGCTCGGGGACGACGCCGAGGTAGCCGACGTTACGGTTGTACGGCGTCGCGGAGGGCAGGGCCAGCCCGGCGACCTGGCCGTCGTGGGTGCGGGCGATGCGCCACCACGAGCGCTCTCCCGGGCAGCTGAGGTAGAAGTCCACCTCCTCGCGGGCGGTGGCTTCCGCGCCCATCGCCACCAGGTTCCGGCGGGTCTCCCCGTCCAGGCTGCCCACCGCGATCCGTCGGAAGACGTCCAGGAACTCCTCGTCCGTGCCTTCGGTGAAGACGAGGCGCCCGCTGGAGGCGGGGACCCCGGCCTCGGGTGTCCATTCCAGGCGCAGGCGCTCGACCACGTCGGTCAGTCCGGCCGCCAGCGCGGCGTCCCGCCGCCAGTCCGCGGCCGCGGCCGTGGCCGGGTCCTCGCGCCAGCCGTTCGGCAGGGTCAGGTTGTAGAGCGCGGGCTTGGTCGCGCCCTGCTCGGCGAAGGCCCGCAGGCTCGCGCTGATCAGCTCGGCCCCGAGGGCCGCGCGGTCGGTGACGGAGGGGTCGACGTACAGGCAGTCCAGCGCGATCGGGTGCTCGCTGGTCGCCTGGCCCCACCACAGGGCCCGGGCGATCACTCGGCCGTCCCGCTCGGCGATCCAGGTCCACTCCGGGCGGTACATGCCCTCCTCGAGTTCCTCGAGGTACCGGTCGGCGGGGATCCAACCGACGGGTTCGTCGATCGTCACGGCGGTGACGCGGTCGAGGTCGGCCTCGGTGGTGGGGCGGATCAGTGTCGGGATGATCGTCTCCTTCGCGTAGGTGGTGATGGCGGCGCCGGTGTTGAAGACCCGGGAGTCGGTGAGCTTGAAGCCGTCCGGGCGGAACGGCGCGTCGAAGAGCGGTATGCCGGAGCCGATGACGACCGGGTAGCGCTTGATGATCAACTCGTCGATCTCCTCCAGCAGTTGCCCGGCCAGATTCGCCCCGCCACAGAGCCAGATGCCCGCCCCGTCCTGCTTCTTGAGGTCGCGGACGAAGGCCACCGGGTCCGTGGCGAGGACCTCCACGGCGGGGTCGAGCTGGGCCAGGGTGCGGGAGAAGACGTACTGCTTGAGGTGCGGGTAAGGGTTGGTGACACCGGCCGCGAGACCGGGCTCGTAGGTGGCACGGCCCATCAGGACCGTGTCGAACCGCTTGTTGGCGACCCCGTCGAGGCCCAGCGGCCCCCGGCCGTGGGCCGGGATCGTCTCGGGGTACTCCGCCAGCAGTGCGGCGGCGAGGTCGCCCTCGAAGGGGAAGAAGTCGAACTGGCCGTCGGGGCCCGCGATGAATCCGTCGAGGGTCGTGCCGACGTAGTAGGTGAGCTTGCGCACACGTCCTGCTTTCGTTGCTGGGTGCTGGGTGCTTGGTGTTTGGTGTTTGGTGCCTGTCACCTGGTGCCTGGTGACGTCACTGACGCTAGGGCGAGCGCCCTGCGGCAGGCATCAGTCATCGCGACGTAACGTGGGCGACCGCCGAGGTGCCGAGGCCGGTCGCCGCCCGCCCGGCCCGTCAGGGGTCGGTGGGTTCGGGTAGCGCTCACAGCGCCGGCCGAGGCGGTGTCCTCGTGGGGTGAGCGCGTGACGCACTCGGGGCGGCCTGCCCGGGTGGCGGTCGCACTCGACGACACTCCGGCCTCGCCGAACTGTGCGGCCGGTCGGACGGCACCTTGTCCCACGACGTGGGGAGGGCCGCGCGCGGCTCGCTGTGGGAGCGGCTGCCGCCTTCCTCCGTTCCAGCCCTTGCCCCATCTATCGAAAATCGATAGATTCTGATCGTAAATCGATGGAAGGGTGGGTCATGGGAAAGCTGGCAGTGCATGCGTTGCGTGCCGTGCTCGCGGTGGTGCTCGCCGGCACCGTGTTCGTGCAGGCGGGAATGGTGTGGACGTTGGTCAGCGGGAACGACCCGGAGGACGGGTCACTCCCGCTGACCCCCCTGCGGGTGATCGTCATCCTGGGCATGATGGCGGCCCAGGCCGCCCTGGTCTGCGTATGGCGACTGGTGACGATGGTGCGACGCGGAACCGTGTTCTCCCACACCGCCTTCCGGTATGTGGACGTGGTCATCGGCGCGATCGTGGCGGCTGCCCTGCTGTGGTTCGTGGTCACGGCCATCAACGCGCCGGGCCAGCGGGAGGATCCGGGCGTCACCGTCATCATGGGTGGGATCGGCGTGGCCATCCTGGGGGTCGCGCTCATCGTGCTCGTGCTGCGGATGCTGCTCGCCCAAGCCGTCGCGCGCGACGTCGAAGCCACGCGGATGCAGGCCGAGTTGGACGAGGTCATCTGATGCCGATCGCCGTCGACATCGACGTGATGCTGGCCAGGCGGAAGATGTCCGTGGGCGAGCTCGCGGACCGTGTGGGGATCACACCCGCCAACCTGGCCGTACTCAAGAACGGCCGCGCCAAGGCGGTGCGCTTCGCGACGCTCGCCGCGCTCTGCGAAGTGCTGGAGTGCCAGCCGGGCGACCTGCTGCGCTGGGAGGACGAAGACGCCTCGGGCGAGTGACGCGCCTCTGGGCGAACGTGCGGACGTGACGACGCCTGGCGCCACCGGCCCGGGACACGGCACGTCCGCCTCGCCGCAGGGAGCGGCATCGCCACCGGCTCCGGGTCCTCGGCGAACCACCAGGATCCACCGGCAGCGTGAAGCACCACCCGTGCGGCCACTCGGAGCCGTGCGGTCACAGTGGCACGGGCAGCGGCAAGGGCAGGGGCCGGTCCGGCTGCCCCGTCCCTGATCGTCCCCCGAACGGGCGGCTCGACGGGCAGCCGTCGCCGGGCGGCCGGAGGATCGGTGCGGGGGCACGCGACGGGAGCCGACCGAGGATGCCGAACACCGCCACCGCCCGTTGCCGGAAGAAGGCGCGCGTCGTCCTGTCCGGCGTGCTGGTCCTGACCGGAACCGTCATGACCGGGTGCGGCGGTGAGGCCCACGACGCCGGGCAGGGGCCCGGAGCAGCACCTCGCCCCCAGGCAGCCCGCTCCGGTAGGGTCACCGTCGTCTACGAGACCGGAACGGTCGCACCGGAAGACCGGGAGGCCGTGGCGCTGATCCGGAACTCCCGCGTGCTGGAGCGGACGGCCGACTGGGTGAACAGATCACTCACCCTCCCGCACGACATGGTCGTGAAGGTCACCGCCGCCGTGCCACCCGGCGTCACCGACGCCGTGACCCAGCCCGACGGCAGGACGATCTTCATCCCACCGCCGTTCCTGACCGAGATCGAGAAGGCCCTGGCCGACGTCGTGAAGACCGTCGAACGGCCCGCCCTCTTTCCCGCGTCCGAGTACAACACCGACGACCTGACCGTGCTGTCGACGGAGTTCATCTTCGGCCACGAGATGGGCCACGCCCTGCAACGCCAGCTCCTCCTGGCCAACCTCGGTCTCGAAGAGGACGCGGCCGACGGCTACGCGTCCTTCTACACCGTGAACGAGGTCGGGCCGGGCCCGTCGCTCGCCGCCGCGATCCTCTTCGACGAGATCGCCCGCAAGGAGGGCGTGCCGACTCTGGAGGGAATGTCGAGCGACCATCCCGTCACCCAGCAACGCGCCTACAACTTCTTGTGCTACCTGGAGGGCAGCGACCCGAAGAAGTACCAGCGGTCCCTGGTCGACAGCGGCTATCTGCCCAAGACACGTGCTCCCCTCTGCCCACAGGCGTGGGCGATGTTGGACTACGGCTGGTGGACCCAGCTCCGACCCCACTTCAGCGAGCCGTTCAAGGCCCGGGGTGACGAGGAGCAGAAGAAGGCGCACGCGCGGCTGATCGCGGAGACGAACGCGCTGGCGGAGCGGATCGACGAGCTCCGCAAGAGTCAGTGACCCGCTGGGCGCCCGTCCGGGTCAGTGGTTCCCGATCGGGTGGCCCTGCGAGTAGGCCGAATCGGCGGCTTCGGCGTCTCAGGGCGGGGTTCAACGGCCGAGGAGCGAGCCCAGCGTCACGCCGTACCGGGTGCGCAGGCGGCGTATCTCCCACAGCGACAGCGCGGACACCGACAGCGGGCCGCCGAGCATGGACGTGTAGAGCACCTCGGGCGGGGCGGCCACGTCCGGTCCGTCGAAGAGCTGGAAGCCGAAGAGGGACCAGACCAGCAGCGGTGACAGCAGGGCCGGTAGCACCTCGTGCACGTCCCCTGCGCGGAAGCAGGAGTTCAGTCCGACGACGAGGGCGGCCAGGGTGAAGAGCACGGCCGCGACGAGCACGACGACGCAGACGAGAGCGGCAACGACGAACAGCAGCATGATGAGAAGACCGGTGAAGATCGTGCCCAGGAAACTGCCGAAGAGCCCGAAGGTGATGTCGTGCGGGCCCACGTCCGAGGGCGAGATGAGGTCACCCTTCAGCGCCGCCGTCGTCAGCCAGATCACGCCGACCCCGAGGACCGGCGCGGCGAGCGCCAGCAGCGGGCCGACCAGGCGGCGCGTGTACACGCGCCCCAGGGGTGCGCGGGCCAGGATGATGCACAGGCCGACACCGATGACACTGGCCACCACGACGACGGCACAGCCGATCAGCAGTTCCTCCAGCTTGCCGAGCACGAAGTCCTCGCGCCCCTCGCGTAGGGGATAGGCCAAGGTCAGCCAGGTCACGGCCACCAACCCCAGGACCGTGCGGCCGCGCTGCATCCAGGCGATGACCGGGTCTTCGATGCGGTCCGGGTCGGAGGGGCCGGTCAGCGCTCGGGCAGCCGCTATGGGATTGGGTACGGAGCGGGCGTGCGCGTTCAGGCGCTGACGGGTGATCAATTGAGCTCTCCGGAAGGTGTCCTGTGCGGCGCGTGGGCCAGGGGTCATGTCAGGCAGGCGTGTGTCGTCCTGGCCTGGCACGCCCGGACGCCCTTATCGTCGACGAGACGATAATAGGCTATCGTCACCGCACGAACGAAACACCGAACGCGAACGCCGACTCCATGGACGGCTCAGCCGCCGGGCACGCGAGCCGAGTTGCCGCAGCGGTCACCGCGGAGGCCGCGAGCGAGGAGTGGAAGCGCCACCACTGCCCCTGCACGCAAGATCCCTTCAGGGGAGCACCACATGCACGTCGTCGAATCCGAAGCCCGCCCTGGGCGCCCACCCGGTGTCACCAGCCCGGGCGGGGATCACGTGGGCCCTCCTGCGCAACGGTTGGGTTGCTGTTGCTCAACGCACATCTATGGGCTCGTAGAGCACGTCGGTTCTGAGAATTGTTTTCGTACCCTCAAGAATCGGGGCCGAGTCGTGAAGCGTCCGATGCCAGAAGAGGAGCGCATCGCCCGGTTCGGGGCGGTGGGCGCTCAATATTTCCTCAGGCTCTGCGAGCCGGGGCCAGTCCGAGAAGTCGCGTTGCGCAAAGGGAAGGTCGTTCTGCTTGTCGGCGATGAACCGCGTTTCTCCGCCCACTGCCTCATACGACAGGTAGACGACGACCGTCAGGTGAGTTCGCGTTCCGTCGGGGGCGAAATAGGGTGAATCGTAGTGCGGGACAAGGAATCCGCCGTGTTCGTACGTAATGAAGCGCATACGCGGATTGACGGACGCCGGCTTCCAGGGCCTCCCGTCCGTATCCGTCGGATCGTCCGGTCCTACTTCAAACGACAGAAACGCCCGCAGCCTGCGGTAGAACTCTGCCGCCAGGACTTCGGAGTCAGCCGTGGCACGAAGAGAGCCGACCGGATCTCCCTCTGCGTAGTTGGCGGCAACGCCGTCCAGACCCACCGGCACAAAGCGCTGGGCAGCGAGTTCGGCCGCGAATACCTCCACTTCGGCCGGAGTGAGGAAATGGCGAATCACCCTGGCATCGACGTGTGGGATCTCCGACTCGGTCGGGGCCCATGCGTCATCGGCGGATATTCGGCTCAGCGCTTCTTCGGAGAGGTCGAAGGGATTTACCGGCATTCCGAACATGCTCACGTATCCGTCCTGAGGTCATTGTCGATGCCACCGCGGCCGTGGCCCCAAGCGCCCAGAACGGCCGCGGGCGGCACAGTGAGGTGAATGGCGGGACTGCCGGCCACGCACTTGTGCGCGTTGGATCTGTGGAGGTACTCCAAGCGTGCTGCCAGTTCCTCGAATTCGACGTGGGCGAATTCCGGCCAACTCTCTTTGTGTGATTCTCTCTCGCCGGACGGGATCGTGAGCCGTTCCGGATAGAGCTCGACGAAGTCGTACAAGGCCCCGAAGGCGACGGAATCGAGAACAGGGTGCAGCGTGGCGGAGGGCGGAGGGGGACTGGCGTGGCGCACGAAACGCTCCTAGCGGGTGGAATTCTCCGGGAGGAGAGGGGTTGCGTCATCCGATTTCACACTTCGATCGACGCGCTTCTTCACGTCGGCACGCGGCGCCACGAGCGCCGGAGTCTTCGAGGGTTTGAAGTGCACGAGCGGTGGATCGGAGAGCAGGGATCGCGCATCAGGGATCAGGCGCTGGGGTGCCGCAGCGTTGAAATGGGGACCGCCTTGTGTCGATCTCTGCCGGGGGTCCGGCGGCAGGCGGGCCGCCGGGCGGCTGGTGCGCGCGCCGGCATGGCTCCGGGCTCGTGCTCGACGTCACGGCCGTGCGCGCGGCGGCGGATCGAGGCCCCTGGAGTCAATGCCCGCAGGGAGCGGGGGCCGCTGAGCGATTATCGTCATGATGACGAGATTAGACTGGGGTGAACCCCCAAAGCAAGCAGGACGTCCCCAACGCGGCGGAAGGGGGCGTGAGGCGGGGCGGGAACCGGCTCGGGGGACTACCGATGGGCGGTAGTCCCAAGCAGCGCTGGGCCGCTCCGTACCGGGTGACCGCACGTGCGGTGTGGGAACACCGCTCTGACGCGGGGCCAGGCCGCCCGGCGTCGTTGTCCGTTGCCGATGAAGTCGGCCGAGTGCGACGTCCTGACCTGGGTCGACCAAGACTTGTCTGATAATTGGTCTTGTGGCAGGTCGAGGTGGGTCGACGGACGCGGCGTGGGAGCGGATGGAGCCCTTGTTGCCGCAGGTGGATGGGCGTGGTCGGCCGTGGTGTGATCACCGGTAGGTGGTCAACGGTGTGCTGTGGCGGTTGCGGACCGGGGCTCCGTGGCGTGACCTGCCCGAGCGGTATGGGCCGTGGCAGACGGTCTACGAGCGGTTCGCCCGCTGGGAGTCGGACGGCACGTGGGCAAGGCTGTTGGAGCATGTGCAGGTCCGCAACGACGCGATGGGCCAGGTGGAGTGGACCGTCGCCGTCGACTCCACGATCAACCGTGCCCACCAGCACGCCGCCGGCGCACGTAAAAAGGGGCCGCTGACGGGGACGAACTGGAAGATCCGGGCCGCTCGCGGACGCGCCAGGCCCTCGGCCGGTCCCGAGGCGGGCTGACCACCAAGGTCCACCTCGCCGTCGACGGCCGGGGCCTGCCCTGTCCACCGTGCTCACGCCCGCCAATGTCAACGACGCCACCGCGTTCGCCCAGGTCCTCGACGGGATCCGCATCCCGCGCATCGCCACGGGTCGCCCGCGCACGACACCGGTGCGGGTGCTGGGCGACAAGGCCTACTCCAGCCGGGCGATCCGGCACCTGCTGCGGCGTCGGGGTATCGCCGCCACGATCCCCGAGCGCCGCGACCCCCGGCCCGGACGGGCCCTCACCGACCACCGCAGGCGGCACGGACTCCGTCGCCACGCGCATCGCGGCAGCCGCACCGGACGCGGATGTCGCCAAGGTGTTCGGCATCTGTCACGAGAGCATCTGGACCCTGCCGCGGCCCGCCTTCGAGGGCGCACCCCTGGCCGTACCGTTCTGCGCCGACGCCCCCGACGCGGCCACCCTGACGGCGGCACTGATCACGTCGATGGGCTGCTCCCCACTGCCCTGCGGCGGGCTGTCACGCGCGGCGCTGCTGGAGTCGGCCGCGGTCCTCGCCGTCGGTGTGTGGTGGTCAGGGGGCGAAGCACGCCACGTCTTCCCCTCCCCCGCCCTGGCCCCCGGCGCGGTCGACGACGAGCCCTGACCGAGGCTCGTGTACGAGTGCAACGGGTCTGTGGCGCGACATCGGCCCGTGGCCGCCAAGGGGCGCTTCGCGCACGTGACTTCGGGCGGGATGATCGACGTCTCAGGTGTCGGCAGCGCCAACGGCACGGCCGTAGAGCCCTGTACGGTGCACGCGGGGAGGCGTCAGGTTCGCGTCCCGCCCAAGTAATCGCAGCCTGCAGCGGGATGTGGCACCGCATGACGCGACACGCGGGCCGGGTGATGGACGAGTGGATCGAGGCGCGCCCATCCACTGTTAAGGTGTCATGCGCCCATCAAGTCGGGCCTCTCACATACTGACATTTCAACGGGGTTGACGTGAAGCTTCGCCATGTTCGCGCGGTAGCCGTATTCGGTATCGCAATCTTCGCACTCACCGGAGCCCGTGGCTCCCACGGCGGCAGCTGCGGTGGCAGCAGCCACAGTTCCGGCTCGGGCTCCAGTGGTTCCAGCAGCTCCACCGGTGGCAGCGACAGCACGAGCGGCAGCACCGGTACCACCGGCAGCAGCACGGGCAGCCCGTCGGTCACCGGCGGATCCGGCAACAACAAGGCCGAGCGCGACATCAAGATCGACGCGTGCAAGATGGACGCGTCGGGCAAGAACCTCGTCGCCAAGATCACCGTCACCAACAGCGGTTCGGTGGACTACACGTACAACATCAGCATGAAGTTCCGCGGGGACACCACCTCGGCGGCGACCCCCGCCCAGGCCAAGGTCTCCGCTCTCACGGTCAAGGCGGGTGCGTCGAAGCAGGCCGAGGCCACCGCGGCGTACACCGGCAAGGGCGACGGCAGCGAGTACAAGGAATGCGTCGTCGACAACGCGTCGAAGAGCGCCCTCTGAACCGCTCGTGATCACGCGGAGCCCCCTCTCCTGAACCGGTGGAGCGGGGGCTCCGTCGTTTTCGGACACGGGCGGGCGGTCCGGTGTCGCCGACCGCGGCCCGGACCGTAACCGCCCGGCTCGCGACGTCCTCACGCTGCGGTTGCCGGAGCGGATCACGGAGCGGATCACGGACTGACCCGGGCCCGCGCCCGGGTCCGCCCACGCCGGGCAGCCGCGCGGGATCCGACGGGCGTCACGGTCGGGCCGGATTCGGCGGGAACCCGGGCGGCGGAACCGCGCCGCCGGTGGAGCAGGGCGTCGAGGGACAGGGCAGGCGCGCCGGCCAGGATCAGCGGGGTCCAGGCCAACAGGTAGATCACGTCCGCGCCGAAGTAGTACGGGGTGGTCGACCAGCTCATGGTCAGCCACAGGCTGAGTGAGATCAGCGCACCGCCGAGAGCCGCGATCCGGGTCAGCAGACCGGCCAGGGCGCCGAGTCCGACAGCCAGCTCGCCGAGGGCGATCGCCATGCCGAAGGCGACCGGCTCGGTCAGGGAGACGTCGATCAGCGCGGGTATGCCCGCGGCGTCCCGCACCGCTTCCATCTGCTGGCCGATCGAGCCGTCGCCGGTGGCGGACAGGAACGCCGGATCGGTCAGCTTGTCCAGACCGGCGTAGACGAAGGTGACGCCGAGGAAGAGGCGCAGCGGCAGGAGTGCGTACTCGGAGGCTCTCGCGCGGAGGCCGGCGGAAGGCGTGTTCATGCCCCTCACACGAGGGCTCCCGCCATCCGGTTCGACCGTCGGGTATCGCTTTTCGCGCTCGGCGATGTGGCGAAGGGACTCGCGGTCGGCGTGGACGACGCCGACCGGGGTGCGGCCCGGCTGAACTCCCCGGCGGGACGCGTACCGAGCAGCGTTGAACCGGGTCGCTCAGCCCCACCGCGCCGCCGGCTCGTAAGCCCTGAGTTCGGCCAGTGTGACTGAACGCTGCACTTGGCCCCTGAGCGTGCTCGTTGCCCGGGCGCACTTGCGAGCCCTCGAACACTGCACTCCGTGGCGCGCGGAACGCGGGCGGCGAGGCGGTGGTCGTGAGGGAGGGCTCAGGGCGGTCAGCACGAGTCGTACCAGTGATCGAAGGGGCGCTCCGGGCAGGTACGGCACTCGAAGATGTACACCGCGCCCACACTGCCCACATCAAGCCCGGTGGGGTCCACAGGGACTGCCCGACCGCCCTCCTCGTCCCGGTCCTCCAGGGGCAGCCAGACGCGCCACGAGGCTCGGTCGCATTCCCAGCCGGCCACTGTGAGCAGGTGGTCCATGCGGCGGCCGCATCCCTCGCAGTCCACCCATCCCTGCCCGGTGAACCAGGACGGATACCCGCCGAGTTTGATGCCCGGCGCCTCGGCGAAGTCGGAGAAGGACAGCAGCGGAATCGCCTCCTGCGGCGGGATCGCCTCCTGCAGCCGGCGGAAGTCGTCCCGCCACTCGTCGGCCAGGTCTTCCGGCAGATCCCAGGTCGGGTATTCCGTCACCCGCTCCGGGTGGACCACGCACGGCGCCGGAACATGCCAACGGGCCGCAGCCGGATCCGTCGGCGGCGCCGGGAGCACGGCCCGTACGGCAGCGGAGTCGCGCCAGAACACCGCAGGCCACGGTGACGCGGGAAACTCGTGGGTGAACGGGCACCAGAGCACTTGCAAGATATCCGCGCCCTCGGGAAATGGCACCACGCCGGGCGGCAGGTCTGAACGGAAGGCCTGCACGACCGGCACCATCGGCACCCTTGAGCTGCTCGGCAGGCCGTTGCCGAAGTTGCTGTGCCTTTGGGTACATACCGGCCAGTCCTCGTGTGCCGGCCACAGCAACGGCCCGCCCACGGAGCTCTCGTCATGCGACGGCGCACCCTGCCTCGGGTGCAGACGCACCGTGTCCCGCGACGACGGCCACCAGCTCCTCCCGTAGACCCGGACGGGGCGGACGGGGGCGACGGCTGTACCCGTCCGCTCGCGCGTGGCAGTCGGCTCCGGGGCCGGACCGGGAATGGTCCCGACCGGCCTGGAGCCGGCCTGGGGCTCAGTGGAACAGCATGGACGCGTCACCGGCCGGGGTGGTGACCGATCCCGGGCACAGGAAGCTGCCCGAGGTCTTGGAGGCGGTGAAGGCCCGGTTGACGTACTTTCCGGTCGTCGCGTTGCGGTCCCACACGATGCCCGTCGCCTTGTAGCGACAGGAGATGAAACTCTGCCTGCCCGTGATGTCGATCAGATCGGTCCGCGCCGTTCCGGCGGCCTCGTCGAAGGTGAAGGCGGGGTTGTTGTTGAGCGTGGCGGCGATGCCGCCACCGCAGGCCAGATTGCCGCCCGGCGCGTTGACCGTGGCGCGGTCGACGGTGAGGGCGTTCGGGGGAACGGCACTGGTGCTCGCGTTGGTCCAGCTACAGCTGTTGCCGGCAACCACCATCACGCCGTCGGCCTTCTGGTCGACGGCCGAGGCGCTGGTGCTGTGCGCGAGGGCGGTGCCGGTGCCGGTGAATGTCGCCGCGACGACCAGCGTCGCAATACCGGCGAGGCGTGAGATACGGGGGGTGCGGATGCCGTGCGTGATGTGCCTCATGGTTCGCTCCTCCATGCCACGTACTGGTGGGGGTGGGCGAGGCGTGGGGCCTCACAGAGTGTGCGGAGTGCGTGCCGGGAGAGTCCCACAGGCGCCTCGAAGTGTCAGGAGACTGTCAGGGCCATGCCAAGAAATGGCTGAAAATACCGGCCCTGCCCCTACCGCGCCCCTACCGTGCCGCGGCCTCCCCCAGGAGATCGGCCTTGCGCACCCGCACGGCGCCCCTGAACTGTGCACGCTCGGGCGTGATGTCCACGAGATGCACCGCATGCTCAACGTGCTCGGCGACCTGGCAGCCGCCGGCGCCGCGCCGCAGGGGCGGGCAGGAACACGAGGGCGTGGTGAACCGCGGGCCGGTCCGGCTCCGGAGCGTCGACATGCGCCGGCGCCGAACCTTCTTCGGCCGGCCCATCGGTTTCCACCGACGGCCCCCGCTCCCCTTCCTGCAGGTCACCTGGCCCGACACGGGCGGGTATTTCCACTGGGAGGAACAGAACGGCGAGGAACAGGCCGGCGAGGACCACCGGGAGTCGCAGCCCCGACTGTGGCTCCCCCCGGCCGACCATCCGGTGGGCATCTGGACCGTCGAACTCTGACGGAGCACGGCGAGTCGCTCACCGCCTGGGGCGCTCGATCAGGGCGGCGGCCCGCGCCTGCGGTGACAGCGCGCGGCCGCGCGCGAACGCCGTGGCGAAGGCCTCGTCACCCAGTCGCGCACGCAGGCGGGCCGTCGCCCGGTCCACGTCCTGCCGTTCCGCCGCGGGCAGCGGGGTACCGAGGGACTCCCGCAGTTCGGCGGCCGTACCGAGCAACTCCGCCGCCGCGGCGGCCCGGTCACCCGGGGCGGCGGCCGCGGAGCCGGCGCCCGCGAGCCCCTCGAAGGCCAGGGCGAGGGCGCGCGGGTCACCCGACCGACGGGCCGCCGCGAGCCCGTCCCGATGCAGGGTCTCCGCCAGCGGGGCGTCGCCGCGCAATTCGGCCACGTACCCCAGTTGCGCCAGGATCAGCGCGACCCCGATGTCCACCCCGAGCCTGCGGTTCCAGTCGAGCCACGGCAGCAGCCGGGCCTCGGCCGCGTCCAGGTCGCCCGCCCGCCGGGCCCCGAGGGCCAGGCCGATCTCCGCGAACTGCAGAGCCGGCCGGTGCGCCTGCTCGGCGGCCAACCGTCGGGCCTGCTCATGGAGGTCCGCGGCCCGTACGGTGTCCCCCGTCAACAGGGCGATGCGGCCCTGCCGTGCCAGTCGGAAGGAGACCTGGGTGAAGAGCTCCAGTTCCCGCGCGCTCCGTACGCCCTCCTCGTGCAGCCGGGCGGCCTCCGGGTAGTCGCCGCCGATCTCGGCGAGGATGCCCAGCTGCTCCGAAACCTGCAACCGGCCCCACTCGTCGCCGAGTTCCGCGAACAGCCGGGCCCCGGCCTCGGCGTTGCGGCGCAGCTCCACGAGGTCGCCGCGGTACAGGGCCCGGGTGGCGAGGCCGCTCAGCGCCGCCGCCTCGCCCCAGCGGTCGCCGAGTCTCCGGAACACCGCCGGCAGCCCGGCGAGAACGTCCTCGTCCGCGGCGCGGTGGTCGGCCTCGGGCCGGTTCGTGAAACCGAGGCGGGCGAACTCCAGCAGCCATCTTCCCCGCGGGTCGGCGCCTTCGAAGTCGCCGCCGAGCAGGCTGTCGTCCCCGGCGAACACGGCGAAGGCGGCCAGCCGGGTCCGCGCGCCGGCGACGTCCGGCCCGGCCCGCACGCCCGAATCAGCCGGATCGGCCTGCCGGCCCGCGCCGGACGCGCACGCCAGCGCGGACTCCAACGCCGTGCGCGCGTCGCCGATCCGGCCGCGCAGGCACCAGTACCAGGCCGACGCGTTGGCCAGCCGCAGCGCGGTACCGGCCGCTCCCGCCTCGACCGCCCGGTCCAGCGCTGCCCGCAGGTTGAGGCCCTCGGCGTCGAGACGGCGCAGCCATCCGCGCTGTTCGGGGCCGTGCAGGCGGGCCGCCGCCCGCTCGGCGAGACCGGCGAAGTGCTCGGCGTGCCGCAGTCGTACGGCTGCGGCCTCGCCCGCCTCGTCGAGCCGTTCCAGGCCGTACGCGGTCACCGATTCCAGGATCCGGTAACGCGGAGCCCCGGCGGCGCCCCCGCCGCCTTCGCCACCGCCGTCCGGCGCGACGACCAGGGAGCAGTCCACCAGTCGTGTGAGCAGGTCGAGGACGTCCTCGGCAGCGGTGTCCCCCGCGGCGCACACCGCCTCCGCCGACTCCAGGGTGAACCCGCCAGAGAACACGGCCAGTCGGCGCAGCGCCGCCCGCTCGGGCGGAGCCAACAGCTCCCAGCTCCAGTCGATCATCGCGCGCAGGGTCCGCTGCCGGGCCGGCGCATCGCGTCGCACCTGATGGAGCAGCCGGAACCGGTCGTGCAGCCGCTCGGCCAGCACGTGCACCCCGAGCGCCCTGACTCTGGTGGCGGCAAGCTCCAGGGCGAGCGGGAGTCCGTCGAGGCGCCGGCACACCAGCGCCACGGCCTCGGCGTTGTGCGGGCCCAGGGTGAACCCGGGTGTGCCGGCGGCGGCGCGGGCGGCGAAGAGCTCCATCGCCTCGGGCGCGTCGAGCGGGGCGACCGCCTCCAGTACCTCGCCGGACAGGGCCAGCGGCTCCTGGCTGGTGGCGAGGACGCGCAGCCCGGGGGCCTGCCGCAGGAGCTGATCGGTCAGGGCGGCCACGGACTCGACGACGTGCTCGCAGTTGTCGAGTACGAGGAGCAGCCGGCGCGCCGCGAGCGCCGCGGCCAGCCGGTCCCGGGCGGCGGCCTCGCCTCCCGAGCCGGGGCCCGTACCGCTGTCGGCGTCCTCGCGCACTCCGAGGGCGGCCGCGATCACCGCGGCCACGCCGCCGCGCGCGCCCGCGAGTTCGACGAAGCGGACACCGTCGGGGCACACTCCTGGCTCGGCCGCCGCGTCCGCGTCCGCGTCCGCGTCGGCCTCGGCCTCGGCGAGGCGGGCCGCGGCGGCGAGAGCGAGGCGGGTCTTGCCGACGCCGCCGGGCCCTGTGAGCGTCACCAGACGGCTCGCCTCGACCGCGGCGCACACCCGGGCGACGGCTTCCTCCCGCCCGACGAGGGAACTGACCGGGGTGGGGAGGTTCGTCGGGGGCCCGGAACGCCGTGCCTTCAGAACGGCGGGCGCGAGCACCGGCGCCGACGCGGGCGCGGCGCCTCGCTCCGGTTCCGGTTCCGGTTCCGGTTCTGGTTCCGGTTCCGGTCGCCGTCGCGGTCCGGCCGTCAGCTCCGGATCCTGTCGCAGGATCGCCTCGTGCAGCGCTCCGAGTTCGGGGCCCGGATCGATGCCGAGCTCCTCCGCGAACCGTGCCGTCAGCTCCCGGTAGGCCGCGAGCGCCTCGTTCTGCCGGCCCGCCCCGTAGAGCGCCCGCATCTGGGCGGCGCGCAGCCGCTGCCGTAGTGGATGCTCCGCGATCAGGGCGGCCAACTCATCTGCCAGAACGACGTGTTCGCCCAGCTCCAGCCGTGCTTCGGCGAGATCCTCCTGCACGGTGACCCTCCGCTCCTCCAGCCGGGCGACCTCGGTCCGTACGAAGGCGGCGTCCGGGAGGTCGGCGTAGGCGGGCCCCCGCCACAGCCCCAGTGCCTCCGACAGCAGCGCGGCCCGCGCCCTGGCCCCGTCCTCCTTGCGGGCGAGCGCGGTCAGCTCGGCGAACCGGCCGGCGTCCACCGCCGCGTCGGCCACGCGCAGCGCATAGCCCGCCGGACCGAACCCGACCAGGGCCCGGCCGCCCTCCTCGGCCTGTGCCAGGATGCGCCGTAGCTGGGAGACCTTGGTCTGCAGGGTGTTCCCCGGGTTGCCCGGCAGGTCCTCGCCCCACAGCTCGTCGATCAGCCGGTCCACGGGCACGGGCCGCCCGTAGCGCACGAGCAGAGCGCCCAGCAGCGCCCGGACCTTCGCCTCGGGCACGGGGACGGGGGTCCCCTCGTCGGTTCGCACGGTCAGTGGTCCAAGCACCTCGAAACGCATGCCGCAACGTTACTTCTTCCTCGTCAACAGGCCGTGGGCCGACCGCGGATGGCCCCGGTCGCCGCCGGCACGACGCTCGCACGCGGCCCGTGCGTGAAGCGTGGCCGGCCCCGTGCGCGGACCGTGCGTGGCGCGTGCGCGGCCCCTTGCAAGGTGTTTCTGTGACCGCGACCGAGCGGTCCCGATCCGCACCGGAAGGAACCCCGCCATGACCGTCTCCCGTGAGATCCGCCTCGCCTCCCGCCCCACCGGTACCCCCGGGCCCGAGAACTTCCAGCTCGTCACCGCCCAGCTCCCGGAGCCCGGCGAGGGCCAGATCCTGGTGCGCAACACCTGGATGTCGGTGGACCCGTACATGCGGGGTCGGATGGACGACGTCCCCTCCTACATCCCGCCGTTCGCCCTCGGCGCCGCCCTCGAAGGCAGCGCGGTCGGCGAGGTGGTCGCCTCCCGCTCCGCGTCCGTGCCGGTCGGGGCGACCGTCTCGCACTTCCTCGGCTGGCGGGAGTACGCGGTTCTGGACGCCGGCGCGGCCACCGTCGTCGACACCTCGATCGCCTCGCCGTCCGACTACCTCGGCGTGCTGGGCACCACGGGCCTGACCGCGTACGCGGCGCTCACCCGGACCGCGCCGGTGAAGGAGGGCGATGTCGTCTTCGTCTCCGCCGCGGCCGGGGCGGTGGGCAGTGTCGCCGGGCAACTGGCACGGCAGTTGGGTGCCTCCCGGGTGATCGGTTCGGCCGGTGGCCCCGAGAAGACGAAGAAGCTGCTGGACGTGTTCGGCTACGACGCCGCCGTCGACCACCGCCGGGGCGATCTCCCCGGTCAGCTGGCGGCGGCCGCCCCCGAGGGCATCGACGTCTACCTCGACGCCGTCGGCGGCGACCACCTCCAGGCGGCCATCGGCGCGATCCGCCCCGGTGGGCGGATCGCCATGGTCGGTGCGATCAGCGGCTACAACGCCACGCGGCCGGCCCCGGGCCCCGACAACCTCTTCCGGGCAGCGGCCCACGAGGTGACCCTGCGGGGGATGCTGGTCTCCAGCCACTTCGACCTGTTCCCCGAGTGGATCGGCAAGGCGGCGGGCCGGCTGGCCGACGGGACCCTGCGTACGGAGAAGACCGTCGTCGACGGCATCGAGCGGGCGGCCGACGCCTTCCTCGGGGTGCTGAGCGGTGCCAACACCGGCAAGATGCTGGTCCGTCTGGACACCGCCCGATGAGCGCCGCCGCCCCGGGCCGATGCGGTCCTCGTCATCGTCGTCAGGCCGTTCGGGGGCGGCGGGGAACCACGAAGCGTTACGGGCCCTCGGTGCGCAGGAGCAGGAGGGCGATGTCGTCGGGGCGGGGGCCGTCACGGTGGGCGTGCTCGATGAGTTCGTCCGCCAGGTCGCCGAGCGGATGGTGCTCGGGGGCTTCGCCGATGAGGCCGGCGACCGCGCCGATGGCGTCCTCGATGTCCCGGCCGGGGGCCTCGACGAGCCCATCGGTGTAGAGAGCGAGCAGGGTTCCGGGGCTGAAGGGGATCTCGACGGCCGTGTACGCGGCCCCGGGTTCGATGCCCAGGAGGAGTCCGGCCGGCAGGTTCAGCATCTCGGTCGCCCCGCCGGGGTGGCGCAGCAGGGGCGGCGGGTGGCCGGCGGAGGCCAGGCGGACGGTGTGGCCGGCGAGGTCGATGTGGGCGTACAGGCAGCTGGTGAACAGCCCGGGTTCGAGGTCGGTCACGAGCCGGTTGGTGCGGGCGAGGACCTCTTCCGGGGGTGCGCCGGCGCCCGCGTGGACGGCGGTGCGGACCTGGCCCATGAGGGCGGCGGCGTTCACGTTGTGGCCTTGGACGTCGCCGATGGCGGCCGCGACGGTGGTGTCGTCGATACGGATGAGGTCGTAGAAGTCGCCGCCGATCTCGAGGCCGTACGCGGCGGGCAGGTAGCGGGCGGCCACCTCGAGGCGGGGGACGCGGGGCAGGGTATGGGGCAGGAGGCCGGTCTGCAGGCTGCGGGCGAGCTGGTGGGTGGCGTCGTAGAGGCGGGCGCGGTCCAGGGCCTGTGCGATGAGCCCGGCGATCGAGGTCAGGACGGCGCGCTCGCCGGGGGCGAAGACGCGGGGGTGTCCGTAGGCGAGGACGAGGGAGCCGATGGGCCGGTTGGAGGCGATCAGGGGCAGGAACGCCCAGGCGGCCATGCCGTCCTCGACCACCGCGTCGGGGTGGGCGGCCAGGAGCTCGCCCACATCGCCGAAGAACAGCGGGGTGGAGGTGTGCAGGATGTGGGTGATGGCGGTGTCGGCCGAGACGGGGGTGCCGTCGAGCTCGGCCAGGTGTTCTGCGGAGTATCCGCGGTGGCCGACGATCCGTACCCGCCCGTCCTGCTCGGCCAGGAGGGCCAGGGCGTGGGCTCCCAGCGAGGGGACGATCTGGTCCGCGGCCTTCTCCACCACGTCCTGCGCGTGCGCGGCCTCGGTGAGGGTGACGGCCAGCAGCATGAGCGGGTAGAGCGCGGCGGCGCGGCTGGGTGCGGGCTGGTCGGGGTCCGCCGGCGGGACGTGGGCCGGTACGGAGGACCGGTCGCTCACCGTGGTGATGCGGACGCTGATGCCGGTGTTGTCCGGGTAGAGGTCGAAACACAGCCGCTGTCCGGTGGGGCGTTCGGCGATGAAGCTCCGGGACAGTCGGCTCATCGCGGTGGCCCGGTAGTGGTTCTCGATGGCGGGGGTGTCCATCCAGGGAAGGGCCTCCCAGGGCAGGGCTCCGAGCAGGTCGCAGACGGGCGCGCCGAGCAGGTCGGCCGCCTCCGGGGTGATGAAGGTGATGGTGCCGTTCAGGTCGAGTGCGCAGTTGCCTCCGGGGAGGCGCCGGACGAACGCCATGGTGGCCGCCGCCTCGGCCGGGCCCGGTGTGGGTGCCGGGAGCGGCCGCAGGACGACCGGATACGGCGTCGGCCGCAGCGGCCGGCCTTCGCCGGCGGCTCGCAGCAGGATGCGCGTCAGGAGGCCGCGGGCGGATTCCAGGGCCTTGCGTTCCCGCTCGTCGAGGTCGGGCCCGTGCGAGCCCGGCCACAGGAGCAGCAGGCCGGCCCCGGTGGGCTCGCGTGCCCGATCGGCGGCTTCCTCCGTGAGGGGGACGGCGGCGAGCGCGAAGTCGTACGGGAGGACGAGTCCGAGGCGCGGATAGCGGCGGGCCGTGTCCTCCTGGCCGCCGAGCCAGACGAGGTGGCCCTCACGGACCGCGTCGGCCACCGGGATGGGGTCGTCCAGGCCGACTCGCGACCAGGGTGCGGCGAACTCGCGGGAGAGCCCGGAGGCCAAGGTCAGGTGCAGTACGCGCCGGGTGGGGTCGGGGTCGGGCAGGTAGAGCATGCCGATGGACGCTCCCGCGTCGGCACAGGCCCCGACCAGTGCGTCTCTCAGCGCACGCCGGTCGGCTCTCTGATCACGCCCCGGAACGTTTCGCACCTGACCATGGTCTCTCCATATCCCGGCTCCCGTCGGTCCCCGCCCGTCCCGGCGAGCCCGCGCGAGCCGGATCGAGCCCGTAGGCGCCGTCCAGCCCTTACGCCCCGGATCGAGCCCGTAAGGCGCCGTACAGCCCTTATACGCGCCGGAGCCGGCCCGGGTGCGCCCGTGGCGGCCCCGCTCAGCGCTTCAGGACGGGCCTTCGGGCGCGAGGTCGGGGTGGTCCCCCAGCAGCCCGGGCGGCGCGGCCTGCCGCCAGGAGTCGACGACGATGGCCCGGAGCTCGTCGGTGTCGTCGAGGGCCGCCAGGCGTGCCCGCACCCAGGCGAAGGACGCTTCGTGGTCGGCGACCCAGAACTTCTCGGGCTCGGCGCGGACCAGCTCGTCGCGTTCCTCCTTCGGGCAGCGGACGGCCAGCGACGTCTCGTCGTCGGGCAGGGTCAGGAACATCTTCCCGGCGACCCGGAAGGTGGGCATGGCCCAGGCTTCCTTCTCGGTCGTCTGCGGGAGGGCGAGGGCGATTTCACGGACTTCGTCGGACGTGCACACACCCTGACCGTACGACAGGCCACTGACATCGGGACTCCACACCGACGCGCGTTCCGCGCGGGCGTAGGCTTCGATCGGCAGGGACGCATCGGGGGGCGGGGTACATGACGGCGGAGACAGCACAGCGGTGGAGTTCGACCCTCGATTCGGTCGTGGTGTACGCGCAGGGCGCGGTCTGCCGCCGGCTGGTCCGGGGCACCGTGCCGGCGGACGGGCGGGTACGCGTGACGGGGCTGCCCCGTTCGCTGGACCCGGGCTCGCTGCGGGCGCGTGTGCTGGGCGCGCCCGGGGTGCGGGTGACCGAGGCCCGGGTGGAGGTCGAGGCCGAGCCGCGCGGCGCGGGCGCACCCGACACCTTGCGGCGTGAGGTCGAACGCCTGCGCGACGAATATGCGGCGGCGCAGGGCCGCCGCGACCGGCAACGGGTGCTGATCGACGAGGTCAGGGCCTTGCGGCCGGTACCTCCGGCCCCTGACCCGGAGTCCCCGCACCGTCGCACCCCGGTGGACGCGTGGCTCGAGCTCGCCGACTTCACCGAAACCCGGCTGACGGGGCTGCACGCCCGCCTCGTCGAGCTGGAGGACGCGCTGCGCCTCGTCGAGCACGAGCTCGGCGTCGCCGCCGACCGACTCGCCCGCGCCTCCACCGACGCTCCGCCGGCCCATGTGGAGACCACCGTCTCCGCTCTCCTGACCCTGGACACCGCGGGGGACTCGGAGGGTGACGGGGAAGACGGCGGGGAGGTCGAGCTGGAGTTGGAGTACGGGGTTCCGGGCGCCGTCTGGGTTCCGACCTACCGGCTCACGCACCGTCAGGGCGAGGGCGACGGCCGCCTCGTGCTGCGCGCGTCGGTCGCCCAGCGCACCGGCGAGGACTGGACCGGCGTGCGCATCGCCCTGGCCACCGCCGACCTACGGCGCCGTACGGACCTGCCGAAGCTCCGTTCGGTCCGGATCGGGCGCCGCCAGCCCGCCCCCGCGCCGTCCGGCTGGCGCGAGCCTCCGGCCGGTCTCGCCGACCTGTTCGTCGGCTACGAGGCGGCCGGCTCCCGCCGCCCGACCCCGACCGTCGTACCTCCGGCCCTCAGGGTCGGCTCCGCGCCCGGTCCAGTACCGCCGCCCCCACCGCCGCCACCCGCCCCGGCCGCCGCTGCCGCGCCCGCACCACAGGGTTACGGCGCGCTCCCGGTGCCCGGCGGCGTGTACGGCGCCGCCCCGGACGGCATCGGCGGCGCGCTGCCCGCCCTCGCGCAGCCGGCCCGCC